>CAYQTV010000114.1:0-3907 GCA_964420525.1 uncultured Nitrososphaerales archaeon
CTTAAAAGCCTTAGAGATAATGAGAGAAATTAAGAAAATTTTCGATCCGAAGAACTTACTAAATCCCGGAAAGGTAATTTGAATTGAACGGAGAAATGCTGAAGAAAGCCGTAGAATTAGCGGGCTTTTGTATAAAATGCGGCTTCTGCGAACCCGTCTGTCCTACGATCCCTGCATTCAGGAACTCTCCAGTTTACGGACCAAGAGGCAGAATACTCTTACTAAGGGAGATATACCGAGGGGAGTTTCCCTTAAATGAGAGGATAAGGGACTCATATTACAGCTGCTTAAACTGCAAAGCTTGCTACGAAGTATGTCCGGCAGAGGTAGACGTTGGAGAGATATCTAGCGAGATGAGAAAGCTGATACAGCTTAAGGGTTTAGCTCACGCTCTCTCCTACATCGTTAGAGATGTTTTCCAATTGTACGGGAATCCGCTAGGGGTTAAGGTAAGTAATAATGAAATTAGTGAGATCTTACCGAGGAAAGGAAAATATACGCTGTTTACCGGTCAGCTTTACCAGCTCATGGGATATGCGGATGGAATTTCTTCGATATTAAACCTCTTGAGAAGACATCCATCTCTACTTAGTGTATCTACGAGAAGCGGGTTCAGCTCTATCTTCCTCAAACTTAAAGGCGCTTCATATCAATTCATTGAACCCATATTATGTATTTCCAAATTACTAAAAGACAAAGACGTAGCATATGATCCCAATGCCGATTTTTATAGCGGAATATTTTTGTATGATCTAGGGTTTGAAGAAGTTTTTTCAGAACATGCAAAAAAGGTATTTAACGAACTAAAGAAGAGAAGGATAACGAGGGTAGCAACAATCGATCCTCATACCACTTATGCTCTGCTGTCCCTATACCCTAAGTATGTTGAAGGGTTCGATGTAGACGTTACGTATTACCTCGAACTGTTAGACGACCTGAACTTAAAGGTGGTCGGTGAGATAAGCGTAGCTTATCAAGAACCGTGTTACCTAGTTAGACATCTAAGACTTGCAGGCGTTAGATCTATATTAGAAGGCGTAAAGGGCTTATCGTTAAAGAAAGTCAAGGCTTCCTGCTGTGGAGGTCCTATCGAGTACCTATATCCAGAAAGATCGAGGGCCATAGCTAAAACAAGGGCTACCGAGCTTTCAGCAGGTGAAAAGGATCTCTTCATAACTGCATGTCCAGTTTGTATGAGCAACTTTAGAAAGATCGCTCTAGATCCACTAGACATTTCCCTATTTATCTATAAGAACCTATCTTAAATTTCTATTAACCCTTATATAATTTTGAGAATTCCTTACTACGGATGAGCACAGCCATAGTGGATAGAAGTAGGGAAGAGTATGCAATTTTAGAAAAGTGGACGAAGGTTAAGGAGTATAACGTCATAGGCAAAAGCTTCAGAAGGGTAGATGCGCTTGAAAAAGCTATAGGTAGAGCGCTATTCGTTGGCGATTACTTCATACCTGGAATGTTGTACGCTAGAATCGTAAAAAGCCCCGTTCCTCACGGAATTTTGAGGGGCGTAAATCCTGGAAAAGCTGTAGAGGTTAAGGGCTTCTTCGGTTTAGTTACAGCTAAACACGTACCTGGGATTAACGAAGTTGGGTACTATATACACGATCAACCCGCTATAGCCGAAGGAAAGGTTAGATTTCATGGAGAACCCGTAGCCCTAGCTTTAGGGGAAACTCCCGAAGCGGCTGAAGAAGCGGCGATGTTAGCAGAGGTAGACGTTCAAGAGCTCCCTGCCGTATTCGATCCATTAGAGGCTTTAGAAGGGAGGATATTAGTTCACGAGGATAAAGAAAAGAACATAGCCATTACTACCAAAGTTAGGAAAGGAGATGTAAGGAAGGGCTTTGAGGAATCATACGTAGTAATTGAAAATACGTACAAAATGGGATATCAAGATCACGCCTACTTAGAAACCGAAGGAGCTTTAGCGATACCTGAGCTAGAAGGTATGACCGTAATTTCGGTCGCGCAGTATCCTCATCTAGCTCAACAAAAGGTAGCCAGGGTTCTTGGAATAAGTCAGAATAAAGTCAGAATAGTTCAACCGGTTATTGGAGGGGCCTTTGGAGGAAAGGACGATATGGGACCTATTGTTGCGGCTCAGGCGGCTATAGCTGCCCATTACGCTAAGAGGCCCGTATTGCTCATTTACAGTAGAGAGGATAGCATGGTCGCTCACTGTAAGAGGGATCCGGCTGTGATATACTATAAGACCGGAGCTACGAAAGATGGAAAGCTAAAGGCAATTGAGGTAGAGATAATATTCGATTCTGGAGCTTATGCGAATAGAGGACCCTTTACCTTATGGAGAGCTACAGCTCACGCTTCTGGACCTTATGAAGTTCCCAATGCAAAGGTAGATGGTAAGCTCGTGTATACGAATAAGGTGTATCAAGGAAGCTTTAGAGGATTTGGAAACCCGCAAATCCAATTCGCGGCCGAAAGACAAATGGACGAGCTAGCTTACGAGCTGGGAATTGATCCTGTTGAGATAAGGTTAAAGAATATCTTAAGGACTGGAAGTCTGACCGTAACAAATCAAAAGCTAGAATATAACGTGGGAGTTGCCGAAGCTTTAGAGAAGGTGGCTAAGGCAAGCGGATGGTGGGAGAGGAGGAAAAGGTATCCAATAGTTGAGAACGGGAAAGCGAGAGGTTTAGGGGTTGGGGTAATTTGGCACGGTATAAGCACGAGCAGAGGAGTACCAGACTGGTCTAATGCCTATATAAATATAGCTAGAGACGGCACCGTTACGGTTTACACGGGCATAGTCGAGATAGGACAAGGCACCTCTACTGGCCATATGCAGATAGCGGCTGAAGCTTTAGGAATTCCCATTAACTACATTAGAATTATCCATGGCACCTCAGATGCTCCGGATACGGGAGCAACTCACGCTTCTAGAGGGCTAAGCCAAGGAGGTAATGGTGTATTGATAGCGGCGACGAAGCTTAGGAATAGAATCGAGAGGGCTATAGCTAGACACTTCAATTGCTCCGAACTAGACGTTCAGATTAGGGATGGTTGGGTTTATGTTAAAGGGGAGAGAAAGCTAAGCTGGAGAGAGGCCGTAGATATAGCTTATAAGCTAGGAGAGGACATGGCAGCGACCGGACATTTCTTCCTTCCCAAAGGTAGATTTGATGAGGAGAAAGGTCAGGGATTTGCCTATTTGTGCTATAGCTTTATGGCCTTAATTACCGAGGTAGAGGTCGATTTAGATACTGGATTAACAAAGGTTGTAAAAGCGTGGCCAGCTATAGCTGCTGGCAAGATAGTAAATCCAGAGCTTGTGAAAGGACAGATATACGGGGGCTTAGTTCAGGGAATAGGATACATGTTAATGGAGGAGGTAAAGCTGGAGAACGGTAAGATACTGAACCCCAACTTTACCGATTACCTGATACCGACGATAGCGGATATCCCTGAGATAGCAGATCCGGTATTCGTCGAAGACGTCTTCCCATTCGGAGCCTTTGGAGCTAAAGGAGTAGGAGAGATGTGCTTAATTCCAACACCGGCGAGCATAGGCAACGCTATTAGGCATGCTACCGGAGTAAAGGTAAATGAAATACCGTTTACCCCTGAAAAGCTATACTTTGCATTAAAGGAGGTGAGGAAATAATGCTTCCTAAATTTGAGTACAAGAACTTCACTAAGCTAGAAGATGCCCTAACGTACTTAGACGAACATAAGGAACTCGCAAAGCCTATCGCCGGTGGAACTGATTTAATGGTACAGATGAAAGCCGGAAAAATAAAACCAAAGTACCTAGCGGATATCGAGGAAATTGAAGACCTTTCATACATAGAGGAAGACGACGATAAGGTGAAAATAGGAGCTTTAACGAAAATGGAAGAGATAAGGAGGAGTACCACAATTAGAG
>CAYQTV010000115.1:0-3903 GCA_964420525.1 uncultured Nitrososphaerales archaeon
CTTTAAAGCTAGAACTGTCGGAGTGGCTTACCTTAGTCCCAAAGACGCTATACGTTTAGGAGCGGTAGGTCCTAACCTCAGGTCCTCCGGAGTTCCTATGGATTTAAGGAAAGACGAACCGTATGAGGCGTACGGAGAAGTAGATTTTGAAATGGTGGTCTTGAAAGAGGGGGATTGTTACGCTAGACTTTTAGCTCGTTATTTGGAAATTGTTGAAAGCATAAAGATCATACGTCAAGCGGTTCAAAATATGCCGGAAGGACCCATAATAAGCCTTCCCAAGCCTATGAAGAAGAAAACGGAAACGCTACAAGACCTGCTTAGACTTGCAGCTGTCGGAAGGTTTACGGTGCCTAAGGGAGAAGCTTTTGCTCGTGTTGAAAGCGCGAGAGGAGAGGTAGATGTGCATATGATTACCGACGGTTCCGCTAAGCCGTATCGCGTTAAGATAATTTCCCCTACCTTTAGAAACCTCTATGTTTTATCTAGACTTCCAGAGATCGAACATATAAGGGTAGCCGATGTACCGGTAATCCTCTACTCCTTCGATCCTTGGTATTTAGATGCAGATAGGTGATAGAAATGTTAGAATTCATCCTCGAATTCGTAAAGACGTACTGGGCTCAGCTCGCTAGAGTAATAATCGTACCGGGGATAGCTTTCGTCTTGCTCTTCGATTTAATAGCCGTTTGGTTCGAAAGAAAACTACTAGCTCACTCTATGTTGAGAATCGGTCCTCTTCACGTGGGAAAGGTTGCTGGATGTCTTCAAATAATAGCCGATTTCATAAAGCTTTTAGCTAAGGAGATCAACACGCCGAGGAACGCTAATAGGCTGCTATTCAACTCCTTGCCCATCTTACTCGTAGTGATTCCTACTACTGGGGTAGCCTTTATACCCTTTGGTCAGAACTGGATAATATACAATCCCGGAGGGCTAAGCCTCCCACTATTCCTAGCCGTAATGTCCTTAACGGTTTTCATGCCTATTATGATCGGGTGGGCATCAAACAATAAGTATACGATAATAGGATCTCTTAGGGCCGGTTATGTATACATTAGCGCTGAAATCCCTATTTTGTTATCTGCTATAGGGGTCGCTATAATGGCCGGATCCTTCGACCTCGTAAAAATAGTTGAAGCTCAGTCTAAGATGTGGTTCATAGTCCCTCAGATACTAGGCTTCATAGTCTTCGTTATAGCCATTCTAATGGAATCCGAAAGAGTACCGTTCGATATCCCTGTAGCTGAGCAGGAGCTCGTATTGGGGTGGAGAACGGAGTACACGGGAATTAACTTCGGCTTCGTGATGATGTCTGAGTATTCCGCTATATGCTCATGGTCGCTCCTCTTAGTTACTTTATACCTAGGCGGTTACAACGGCCCTTTGCTTCTTGGCAATCGCTTAGTGTCTAACATTTTATGGGTCTTGATTAAGCTTGCAATCGTTGTAACTGCTCTCATTTTACTCAGATCGGTCTTTCCTAGGTATAGGATAGATCAAGCGTTGAAAATTTCCTGGCACTATCTGATACCTTTAGCTATACTTAACGTAGTAATTTCGGCTGGCTTAACCTTCTTCTTCCCTCAACTTAAGGCCTTGATCGGGTGAAATTATGAGCAGTATAGTAAAGGGCATTTTCAAGCCTTACGTCGTAGTTCTTCGTCACGTATTCATGAGACCACATACCCTCAAATATCCATACGAACGCTTAGAGTTCGCGGAGAGGTACAGAGGGAGGATCGTACTTAACTTAGATAAGTGCACGGGTTGTGGCTTTTGCGAAAGAATCTGTCCAAATAAAGCTATCACTCTTGTTCAAAGGGAGTTTAAAGGTAGGAAGAAGAGAAGCCCATCTCTAGATTATGGAAGGTGCGCTTTTTGCGGTCTTTGCGTAGATGTATGCCCCTTTAAAGCGCTTAAAACTACTCAAATAGTCGAGCTGTCTACTTGTAGTAGAGAGGAGTTAGTACATGCTCCCGAGAAGATGGCCGAAGAACCGCCTTTGGAGGAGGTAGTAAAGGATTTAAAGAAAATCCTTGAAGTCAAGCTAACTCCTCACACGGTTAAATATAGGATCAAGAGAAAGGTGAGAAAATGATTTCCACGTTGACTCCCATCGATCTCATCATCCTTTTGCTCTTCTCTTTCGCTATAATTTTCTCTTGGTTAGCTATAGTACATCCTAACGTGATCTATGCCATCTTCTTCCTGTTTATCTTGAACGTAATAGTAGCTATAATCTTCTTTATGCTCGGAGCACCTTTCGTAGCTCTCGTACAGTTAGCCGTATTCTCCGGCGCAATCGTCGTCTTATTTCTACTAGCAGCTATGCTTACTCGAGGAGGTGTCTGGAAGTGAGGATTGTAAATGTTCTTGGAGCGATTTTTACGATCTTACTCGTTTTAACTGGTGTGTGGATAATTTATCAGGTACCCTTAGAACCTCTTACCGCTATAACGGATCGTACGCCGCTACTGAACTTTACAAGCGTTACTAAAACTACGGCCAGCTATCTATGGAATGAACGCATATCGGATACCCTCGTTCAGGTATTAGTGATCTTTTCAGCAGTAATTTGCGCTTTGGGGCTCTTTGCAGGAGGTAAGAGGAAGTGGACCCAAGAGTAATGCTCGTAGCGTCATTCCTCATATTCGGCGTTGGAACCTACTGTTTAGTTAGTAGAAGGGATCTAATTAGGATCTTAATAAGCCTGCAAGTAATTATGAACGCGGTTAACCTTATCTTCATAATCTTCTCTTCAATGAAGAAACCTCTTCTCTTCGATCCGTTACCACAAGAGATAGTAATAACATCTATCGTAATTGATGGATGTATAATCGCCGTCGGATTAGTCCTCGTCATCCTCATATTCCATAGCTACCGCTCTATAGATGTAGAAAAGCTTAGGAAGTTGAGGTGGTAGAGATGGATATTGCTTCTTTCCTTACTTTTAAAGAACCTCTGATCCCTATTATCTCCCTAGCCTTCTTTGCGATAACCGCTCCTCTTACCGAAGTCATGAAAAAACCAAAGTTCGAAGAGATTTCCGGCATATGGAGCATTTTAGGCTTTATAATCCCTGTACTTCGTATTTAGAGGTTACAGTTATGTAGCTTCTTCAAGTAAGGGGTACATAGAGCTTTTTGCTCAGCTAGCGCCTATAGGTGTGACGTTCTACATAGACGGCTTAAGCCTATTCTTTTCGCTTACCTTCATACTCTTAGGTATTTTCGCAGCTATATATTCACTGAGTTACATGAAAAGGTATAAGGGAATGGGATATTACTTCTCCCTTCTTCTGCTAATGGTCTTAGGCATGGTAGGCGTAACCTTCACGGGAGACTTCTTCAATTTATTTGTCTTCTGGGAGCTCATGTCAATTGTAAGCTACGTATTGGTTGCCTATACTAAAGAAACCACCGCCCTAGAGGCCTCCTTTAAATACTTAGTTATGGCCTCCTTCGGCTCCCTTTGTATGCTATTGGGCATGGCCTTTATCTACGCCTTAACGGGTTCTCTAAATTTCGTGTATGTTTCGAATCAATTAGCTAAGATATCCTCGTCCGAGTTAATCACGCCTCTATACCTCGCCTTAATTTTAATTTTAATAGGCTTTGGCGTTAAAGCCGCTATCTTTCCATTCTGGACATGGTTGCCAGACGCGCATCCGGCCGCGCCAACTCCTATAAGCGCTATGTTGTCTGGCGTAGTAATTACTACCGGTATTTACGGTATCATTAGGATATTCTTCCTCTTCTTCTCAGTAATTAATATTGAGTGGGGAATTCTCATCGCTGTTCTGAGCGCTATAACTATGACTGTAGGCAACGTTCTCGCCTTACTTCAAGCTGATATTAAACGAATACTCGCTTATTCAAGCATCGCTCATATGGGTTATAT
>CAYQTV010000116.1:0-1033 GCA_964420525.1 uncultured Nitrososphaerales archaeon
GCTCTTCTTTCTCTCTCTTCAAGCTCTTTAATTATTTTAGACATGATATCATCCTCTTCACTTCTTCATCATCAAATATATGTTTAGTTTCCTCTGAATACCTTTTCAATATTTCCTCTACGTCTCCTTTAATCGCCTTTACTTTATAGGCCTCTATTAAGACCTCTAAAGACCTCCAAACCCTGACGTTCTCAAAGTTCACATCTATCGATAAGCTTAAGACGCTAATATCCTTTGCTATTTACAACTTCACGAGCTACCCTTCAGTTCTTTACTAATTTTTGTATACATCTAAGTTTTCGATCATTTTTTACTTAAATTTATAGCATTTCCCTCGCTTTCTCCAAGATGCCGCTATCTCCAGCGAGCAGCTTGCCGTACTTTACCGCCTCTAACACTACTTTCCTCCTCTCCCTAGCCATCTCAAGAAATTCGTCTACCGCGTAAACTAACGGCTCTAGATCTAAGGAGAGGGAGGGATCGATGAAGTCCTCAATTCTATCGACCGGCCTTTTCGACGACTTCTCCACTAATACGAGTACATCGGCATCTGAAAAGGCCGTGTAATCTCCTCTCGCTAAAGAGCCTATAAGTACTACGGCTTTAGCTCCTTTAGCCAACGATCTCTCGGCGTAGCTCTTCAACTCCTCCATTACCCTCTCGTAATCTAGCTTAAAGGATCTTACCTTTGCAGAACTCCAGTATCTCCTCCGCATTTTCAATCGCCCTCCTCGCATCTTCCTCTACGTAGTAGTCCATTGGAGCTCCTTCCGGATGGAAGTTCGGATATCTAGTAGGTATGTAGTGCCTATCCAATTCCTTCGCCTTATCTATCAGCTTTTCAGGTGGCTTATGCTCATCGGGAAGGGATTGGAGCAATCGGGATACGGAATGTCCCCAAATCTCGATATTCAGCTTTTGAAATAGAGCTTTAACCGCCTTTTTAGCCGCTTGTTATGAGGCGAAGCAAGCCCACTCGTAGTATCCCAGTTCCAACGACTTCTTAGCGTGCTCTAGATCCCTTAAAGCCTGT
>CAYQTV010000116.1:1043-3882 GCA_964420525.1 uncultured Nitrososphaerales archaeon
ATCTTCCTCCTTTCCCTAGCCATTTTAAGGAATTCATCTACCGTGTAAACTACAGGCTCTAGATCTAAGGATAGGGAGGGATCGATGAAGCCCTCAATCCTATCTATATGTCTTTTCGACGGCTTCTCCACTAATACGAGGACGTCGGCATCTGAAAAGGCCGTGTAATCTCCTCTAGCTAAAGCTCCCTTAAAGCTTGTTTGAGCCAATCGCTAGCGCGGTTATTAAACGTTGTAGTTCCACTTTACAACCCTTAGTAGGTTCATGGCTAATGATGGAATTTGCATTAGAGAGGACGTCGAAAGTACAGGATTAATGGATTGAGATGGTTAAAATGTACAGAATGAGTTTTGTAGACATACTATTTCATGAACGTTTGGAGACCTGCCTACTAGTTATGTAATTTTTTAGGACGTCAGACGTTTAGAGCTTCTCCATTACAAGCCTTTAGCGCGTTTATAAGGGCTATCTTTAGCCACGTACTCCCTTTAAAAGCTCTTCGTTGGATTTACACGACGTTGATTTTCAGAGGGCTTTAAGAGCTCATCTATCTCTACGAACTTAGCTCCTCCTCTCTCCAACATCTCCTTCTCGTTTAAAGTAATTAGATGTATCTCTAATGGATACCAGAAGGAGACGCCTTCCTCCTCCAGCTCCCTCCAAATCCTATCCACGATAGCCGCTCTCTTCCTCGCGTTCTCCGGTACGTTATCTAGAATTACGGCTATATCTACATCGCTATCCGCCGTTAAATCTCCGGAGATGCATGATCCAAATACGTAAACTCGCTTAGCTTTAAGCGCTCTACCTATAGCCTTCCTTACGATAGGTAGTACTTCTCTCCATCTCAAGATCTCCTTTAACCTCTCGATACTTACCTTAACGATTAAATCTTCCCGAGATTTCATCTTCTATTCCCCTACAAATTTCAAATACCTTCTTAGCTACCTCGATACATCTAACTGCATCCTCTCTATCGTACGTCCTGAGGAGATATCTGCTTCCAACGTACGCATCTTCGAGCTCCCTGAGGTCCCTCCTAGCGTTCTCCACTAGGTCTTCAACCCTTCTCTTCAAATCCTCTCTACCCATCTCCTTCAACGCCTTGCTTATCATGCCTAAGATCTCCCTAGCTCTACGAGCTCTAGGGATATACCCTAAGAGCCTTAAGGTCAAGGCCTTGAGGTATAGCTGAGCGGCTTGTTCGGCATTGAAACAAGCTATATCGTACTTTCCTCTAGCTAGGAGGGATTCGGCTTCCTCTAAGAAGGTTTTAGCTCTCTCCCTCAATAAGCTTACTTGTCCAATACTCATCTAAGCTTTATCGACGTTCTCTTCTCTTAAGTATTGCGATAGAGCTCGCTAGAAATTTCTAAAGGAAACGTCTTTGTCGACTTCCCGTATCGTCGTCAATTCGTGGATTGGTTCTTTATGCGAGGACGTAGCATCGTGACTAGAGCGCCTCTCCCATCGATCGATATTCCCGTTTAAAGGAGGTTTTAACGCGATGCTTAAAGCGAGAGGGCGCCCGCTACTGCAACGATATCCGATACGCAGAACACCTACGAGCTACTTAGTAACGTAAGCTCGAATGAGAAGACGCGAGTGTCTTGAGAAGTTCTACGATTCAGTTAATTCAAGCGTATCGTTTGCGTTAACCTGTAAATCGAGGCCTCGTAAATCCACATCTACTAACTCTTAAGAGCTAATCGATAACCGTAATATGAGTTTATCGTCCTTTTGAGAAGCCTCTAAGCCTCCCCGCTCTTTTACGGGCTTTTGAAGGCTCTTTCGACTTTCTCGAAAATATTGGAGGTTGATGCATAGGTTCTACGCCTTCCGCTACCATCGATAGGAGGAGAGAGAAAGGTGGCAAAGAACGTTTTACTTCCGCTTTTTCCGTAATTACCCTATTGAGCGATGGAGAGCTAAGAGACCTCGAAATCCTTTACCGTCCATATATGCGTATGCTCTCCGTGCTGAACGAAATAGGTAGTGCGCATATATCCGGTTCTTACGTTAATTTGCTTAATTATAGAGCAGTACCCGAATTGGCCGCACTTCTTGCATAAGGCCTTCCCTATCCACTTGTATACGTACCTAATGTACCTCCTCTTGTACCTCTCTACGCACTTCTTCACCTTGTCCTTGTTCCTCTCGTAATACCTCCTTTGAATCCTCCTTATCTTCTCAACGTTACTCCTGTAGTACCTCCTTTGATACTCCCTTCTCCTCTCCCTATTCCTTAAATATGAAGCCCTCCTAGCGCACTTAGAGCTGCAGTACTTCCTATTCGGTAGCCTACGGTTCTTCTTACATATAGGGCATAGGGGTAGGCTCCTCAGCGTTTCCTCTAGGGCTTTTTCTAATACGGTCCTCATCTCCTCTCAAGTACAAAGATCGCTCTCCAGTGCTCGTATATCGTCTCCATCACCTCCTCGCTGGTGCTCGCTTCCTTACTATTAAGGGGCTCGTACAGCTAAATTTTAAAAGCATCTCTTGCATTACCGATGACCTCCTTGTCTACTTTTGCTGAGGTTTTAATGCCTCACTTACGTGCTTCCTGTCGTCAAGCTTCCCATTGCGTATTTCCGCTATTGATTTCGAAGTAGAGACCTAGCCATCTCTCAAAAAGAATTACTATAATTTTAAGTTGAAACTCGACACTTCTTACGTACTTCGAGAGGTGGGCTTACTTTAAACATTCCTCTCTATCGAGCACTACGTAAAGTTGCCTTTTAAAGCATTAAAAAGAATACGCGTCTATCGTATAAGTGATCTCGTCTACGTATTATGAACATTTATATGTGGCACATATTGTAGATAAATATATGAAGTA
>CAYQTV010000117.1:0-3868 GCA_964420525.1 uncultured Nitrososphaerales archaeon
ATATAGCTATCGACGATCTCCTTTAATGAAGGCAACTCGATAAT
The DNA here is from genome assembly GCA_964420525.1 of uncultured Nitrososphaerales archaeon. Taxonomy (GTDB): domain Archaea; phylum Thermoproteota; class Nitrososphaeria; order Conexivisphaerales; family CALBHZ01; genus CALBHZ01. The sequence goes on from CAYQTV010000117.1 coordinate 45, forward strand.
TAAGTTTGAACCTCGATTATATACTTTTTACCGATGTAGAAAATTTCACTCATAACGATATAGTTATATAACTAATAGTTATATAGTTATTTGATGAAATACGTAACGATTTCCGTTCCCGAAGAGGTAAAGAAGATCCTGAAGAGGGGAAAGGGAAATAGGGATTGGGGGGAATATCTACTGTACCTCTATAGAGAGCTTGAAAGCATGAAGAAAAGGAGGAGCTTTGAAAAGCTGACCTCGATTTTAAGCAAAGAGGAAATTGAGGAGATGAGGAAGTCTAGCCTTAAATTTAGAAAGAGGTTTAAATTGAGATGATGTTGTTCGATACGAGCTATTTGTTAGATATGTTGAAGGAGAGGAGGTTCGAGGAAGGCTCTATCTCAGTTATTACCTTAATTGAGATCTTGAGAGGAACGAGAAAGGAGAAGAGGAAGGTAGTTAAAGAGCTTTTGGAGGAGAGCTTTAACGTAATAGGAATAGATAACGAAGTAATAGAGGTTTATTGTAAGCTGTACGATGAGTTGAGGAAAAGGGGGACTACAATTCCCGATGTAGATCTAATAATAGCTTCAACCGCCATATCTAAGAAAATAAGGTTAATGACTAAGGATAGAGATTTTGAGAAGTTGAAGATCGTAAAGTGGATAGATAAAGGTAGCATAAAGGTAATCTAACGACGCCCTTCCATTGCCGGGAAATCCTCGGCTTTACTGTAAACTATTAACCCCTTGCTTTCGAGCCAATTGTGTAATTCCCTTTTCACCTCTTCTAGTCGATCTCGAGAAGGCCTTCCTTCTAAAAGCAGATCTAAAGCCTTAGCTATGACCTTTACCTGCTTTTCCAAAATAGCTATCCTCCTCTCTAGCTCGTATATGAAGTCGATCATAAACAAGGTAAAGCTGCATATTCGTTATAAAAATAGCTAAGTAGCGATGAAGTTATTACGGTAAGCTCTAAAACTTTAAAATCGATACATGCCGTACCAGAGCCAATGTATAAGAGGCCTACCGTTGGATTTGTTCTCTCCTTAATAGCCGGCGTTTTCATAGTTCTAAACGCGGCTCTACTTAGCTTAGCTCACGTCTTCGCCCTCTTCTACTTCGCTATCCATTCCTCCACAATGTGGAGTAAGACGTTTACTCTTACTCCTTGGCATCTACTTTTCTTAACCGTTTTCGGAGCTCTATGTGGAGCTCTAGTTTTACTTGGCTCGTATTACCTCTATAAAGGCAGAAATACCTTAGGAGGCGTTTTAGTCCTCGTATTTTCCGTTCTCAGTTTGCCCATTGGAGGAGGGTTCATCGTAGGGTTTTTACTGGGGGTTGTAGGAGGAGCTTTAGCGCTGGCTAACGTTTAGCGCTCTTTAGTTTTCAGGCAACAGTTATTAAACGTCGTTTCTTAATTATGAAGTTAAGTTGAAAGGCCGAGCTTTAGAAGAAGGGCTCGAAATGTTCTGTTATCAGTGCGCTCAAGCTACCAAGGGAATAGGGTGTACCGTAAAGGGGATATGCGGTAAGGACGCTACGGTCGCTCGCTTACAGGATAACTTGATATTCGCCTTAAAGGGCATATCGGCTTACCTCTATCACGCTAGAGAGCTCGGGTATACCGATCCTGAAATAGACGCCTTCCTAGAAAAGGCGCTGTATACGACCTTAACGAACGTGAACTTCGATTTAGAGGACTTCGTTAAGCTAGCTATCGAAGCTGGAGAGATGAATGTAAGAGCGATGAAGTTGTTGAAAGAGGCCCATATTAAGACATACGGGGAACCTACGCCCGTAAAGGTTAGAACTGGAACGGTTAAAGGACGTGGGGTTTTGATAACGGGGCATAGCTTGAAGGCCTTAGAGGAGCTTTTAAAGCAGACCGATGGAACGGGCATCAACGTCTACACGCATTCAGAGCTCTTGCCTGCACATGGATATCCAGGTATAAGGAAGTACAAGCATTTAGTGGGGAATTTAGGGATATCCTGGAGAGATCAAAGGGTTCTATTCTCTAAATATCCTCTAGCTATCTTAGGGACTTCGAACTGCGTACTAATCCCTAGGGAGGAATACAGAGATCGCCTGTTTACCGCTGGTCCCGTTAAGCTTCCCGGAATACCCTACATATCCGATTACGATTATAAACCCGTAATAGAGAAGGCTAGATCCTTGCCTGAATTAAAGGAGGAGCCTAGCGACGTGGTTCTCACTACCGGTTTCTCTAAATCCGTAGTTCTATCGTTAGAGGATAAGATCAAGGAGCTCGTGGAAGCAGGTAAGATCCGGCATTTCTTCCTCGTAGGAGGATGCGATTCTCCCCTTAGGAAAATGGAGTATTACAGGGAGTTCGCTAAACTGCTACCTAAAGATACGGTTATCTTAACTCTAGGATGTGGAAAGTTCAGGTTCAACGATTTAGATTTAGGAGATATCGATGGAGTTCCTAGGTTAATCGATTTAGGGCAGTGCAACGATGCTATCGTAGCTATGGAGATAGCAGAAGCGCTTAGCAAGCTGTTTAACGTAGACATAAACGATCTCCCTTTAACCCTTGTTCTATGTTGGATGGAGCAGAAAGCCGTAGCTATCTTCTGGAGCCTCCTCTCGCTAGGAATTAGGGGGATTTACCTAGGCCCTATACTACCGCCTTGGGTAAACGATGAGATATTGAAAATGCTCAAGGAGAGCTACGATATAAAGCTAGTAGGCGAACCGAAGGAGGATATAGAGAGGATCATAGGAGGCTAGATTAACTCAGGCGGTAACGGACCTATTACCACCATAGATTTATTTTTACGTAAGTTGAAAGGGTATTTTAAATGTTAGCTCCGATAGATGTTGTAGAGGCCTTAACGAAGTTCGCCACCGGGCTGGCCTACGGCTTCTCTTTAGCTATTCCTCCAGGACCTATGAACGCTATTATCGCAAGTAGATCTATCATTTCTCCTAAGCACGGATTCTCGGTTGGAGCTGGAGCTATGACCGCCGACTTCTTGCTAATGATAGCTACGCTAGCTTTCTATAGGATAATACATCGATTGCCTATGTTTCCGTTTTACGTAGCAGGTTCGTTGCTAATGTTGTACTTGATAAGAGGTATAGCTAAGATGAAGTCCTATTTGAGAGAGGATGAAGTAAAGAACGTTCATAAGATATCCGGAAGCTACCTACTTGGGGTTACTATGGGCCTCGTTAACCCCTATCAAATCGGATGGTGGGTAACCGCCGGCCTATCCTTCATATCCATCTTCGGCTTGTTAGCCGTTACGGGCCTCTTCACCGCTATAGCTATTTGGATAACCGTATTTCCCCTTATCGTTAAGGCCGGGTATAACGTCAATAGTAGAGCGACGATCTTAATCATCAAGGTCTTTTCAATTACGGTGCTTGCCTCGTTCGCTACGATCTTCTTGTACAAGGCGGTTCTTGAAGTGATATAATCGTAAAACGTTTTTAAGTAAGGAGCTTTGAAATGGAGCTATGCAGGTGCTAGGCCCGGAGATGCCCTTTTACGCTTTAGCGGCCTTATGGTTGGTTAGAACCATCGTTCTAGTTCTAATTTGCTCATTTCTCGCCTTACTCGGCATAAGGCTAATAGACGTGCTCATACCTAAAATTCCTAAACGGGAAAGAGTTGGTGGGAACCCGATATCGATAGGCTTGTTCATCGGAGGCTACTTCATCTTCATAGGCTTAGTTATACACGGAGCTTTAACGATGCCGACCATAGTTGGAGCTCCCTTAATTGAAAGCATAATAGATCCTAGGAGGCTTGGATTGATGGCCATCTGCTTTCTAGTGAGCGTTTTGCTCGCCGTAGCCCTATTTTAC
>CAYQTV010000118.1:0-3797 GCA_964420525.1 uncultured Nitrososphaerales archaeon
TATGTAGCTTAATCCTTCCTAGCTTACTTCTCTGAATTAGGTAATCCCTGACGAGCTTGCTTAGGCTAGTTGAGACCGTTGTTCTACTTAACTTGGTTATCTTGCTTATTTCGTCAATGGTTAAGGGTTTAGGGCTTAAGAGCAGAATGCCGTATACTTTGCCGTCCGTTTCGCTATATCCCAATTTCACCAGCACCCTTTGTATCAAATCCATTATCTTCCTCCCTTCATCTATCTTTAGTATGGCCTCTACGTCACATCCCCCATCTATTAAAAGCATAACGCCCACCTTAAAGGCTGCGTTGTAAAGTTCTCTCCAGCGAATATATATAAATTACTATCGGTTAAAACCGATGTATCGAATTTTTACGGAAGATTTATATCGAATTTAAGCATAAAACAACCTGAGATGAGCAAGACCTACGTGGAAAAGGCAGGAATTGGAGAAATGGTAGGGACCTTTAAGAGGATAGTCGATAACCCAATTAGTAGATTCGTACTCCGTAAAACTACAGGTTATTGTGAGAAGGATAAAGGTATAAGAGCTGAAGTTGGTCTAGAACTCTTCTTAGGATTAAGGAAAGAGGCTTGTTTTCTCTGTACCCTTACATCCAAGTTAATAGGCTACGTTATTAAAAAGGGAGCGTCGAGTTTCGGCGTTTCGGAGGACATGGTTAAGGAGAAGATGAAGGACGCTTACTGGAGAGGAGGGGTAGTATCGGTGCTTAAGGGAATTGCCTTATTTGGCGTTAGGAGACCTTTCGTGCCAGGAGCGCCATTTCAAATCGTCTGGAACATCACTAGAGCATGCAACATGAACTGTATACATTGTTATGAAAACGCTGGGAGGAAGAATGAAAGGGAATTGACTCCAGATGAGGTAATTAGAGGGCTTGATATCTTAGCTGAAGCGGGGGTAACCAGCGTTGCCTTTTCCGGAGGAGAACCCACTATCCATCCCCATATTCTAGAATTTATTTCACATGCCCATAAGAGAGGGATGTTTGTAGCGATAGCAACGAACGGTTATCTTTTAGCGGATAGAAAGCTATGCAGGAAGTATGCAGAGGCGGGTTTGGGTTTTGTGCAAATAAGCTTAGATGGTATGGATCCTCAAACACACGATTCCTTTAGAAGGGTAAAGGGGGCGTGGAGAAGAGCTGTAGAAGCTATAAGGAACTGCGTTGAGGAAGGCTTATTCGTAGAAGTAGCGACTACGGCTACTAAGTATAACCTACACGAGATACCTAAAATGATAGAGTTCGTAAGGAGTTTAGGAGCTCATTGGTACATGATATACAACTTCATACCGACTGGAAGAGGTAGGGAGATAGTTGAAAGCGATCTCTCACCTCAAGAAAGGTTTGAATTATTAAGGCTCGCCTTTCTGGAGAATGAGAAGGGGGGAATGCAAGTTCTATCCACCGCTCCTCAATATGGAATGGTTGCACAGGTCTTAAGCGCTAATAAAAATGAGATAATAGTTCCTACTCACTTCTACAACCCTAAGTACAGCGACCCTAAGGTTAGACAGCTAGCCGATTTCATCGGAGGTTGTGGAGCTGGAAGGTTCTACGTTAGCATAGAACCTAACGGCGATATATACCCATGTGTCTTCTTCCCTCATGAAGAGGAAGTTAAGGTAGGGAACTTATTAAAAGACGATTTCGAAAAAATTTGGAGAGAAAACGAACTTCTCGAGAAGTTGAGAAATAAGGATATTCTAGAGGGATATTGCGGTGAGTGTTCGTTTAGGTATACCTGTGGAGGGTGCAGGGCAAGGGCGTATAATTACTTTAAGGACGTCCTCGCTCCTGATCCTGGATGTATTTACAACGTGAAGGAATGGGAGGAAGTGAAGAAGGCGATTAAGGAGGGAATCGAAGTACCGCATAGAGGCCTCCTCATCCCTTTAAAGGATGGAAGATGAAGCAGGTTGATGTCTTACTAATTAATCCGATAGATAAGACGCAGCTTAAGAATAAGCTAGGCATTAAAGCTCCTCCGTTAAACTTACTTTACCTAGCTTCCATGTTAGAGAAGTTCTCTAGATCGGTTAAGATCATAGACGATAACTTGTACGAGCTTGGAATTAAGAAGGTAGCGAAATTAGTAGCGAAGTACAATCCGTTGATAGTGGGCATCACGGCCGTCACGGCTACGGTGAAAACGGCTCTAAAGTACCTAAAGGAGATAAAGAAGCTATTGCCTAACGTAATTACGGTGATCGGTGGGCCTCACGTCAGCTTCCTACCTACGACGACTTTAAGGGAGTGTAGCTCTCTGGATGTGGTGGTAATAGGAGAGGGAGAAGAGACCGTTGTAGATTTAGTAGATAAAGTTGAGAAGAGAGGAGAACGAGGGCTTGAAGAGGTTAGAGGAATCGCATACAGACATGGGGATAAGGTGAAGGTAACCGAGCCTAGGCCCTTCATCAAAGATTTAGATTCAATACCTTTTCCAGCTAGACATTTAGTTCCCTTTGAATCCTATAAGCTTTTTGGTTCTCAGATTGGGGATATGATAACTAGTAGAGGATGTCCATTTAGCTGTACCTACTGTTCATCTTCTCTGCTAATGGGTAAGAAGTTTAGAGCTAGATCTCCTGAGAACGTAGTAGATGAGATGGAAGAGCTCGTTTATAAGTATAAAGTAGAGGATATCGAATTCCTAGACGATATATTTACCTTAAATAAGAAGAGGGCTATTGAAATAGCTAAGGAAATAAGAAGGAGGAAGCTAGATGTCAGATATACCGCATCCTCTAGAGTAGATACGATAAATAGAGAGGTCTTAATTGAGTTGAAGAAAGCAGGCTTATCGACGATGTACTACGGCGCTGAATCCGGTTCTCAACGAGTGCTTGATTTAATGAGGAAGAGGATAACTTTGAGACAAATAGAAGACGCTATAAAGATAACTAAATACCTAGATATAAAGACTCTAGCCTCATTTATAATAGGCTATCCTGGAGAAAGCTTAAGAGAAATAGATGAAACCATTAACTTTTCGATATCCCTAGATCCGGATTACGCTCAATATTCGATTTTGACACCTTATCCGGGAACCCCTATCTACTATGAACTTAAGAGGAAGGGGCTTCTAAGTACAGAGGACTGGGATAAGTACACGGTTTTAGATCCCGTAATTGAATACGAAAAGATGGGCTTAAGTAAGGAAATCGTGGGAAGGAAGTTAACTGAAGCCTATTTGAGGTTTTATCTCAGACCTAGGTACTTGGGAAGGCACGTCTACATGATAAAAGTGCTAATTAATACGTTATTGAGGAGCTTCGTAATCCCGAAGTTAATCGGTGGCGATTCTAAGGGCTGGTATAGGGATTTAGCTAAGTAGTTAAGGTAGAGGTATTATCTCCTCTATTCTCCAGAGCTCATCCTTAATAGGAAGCTCTACCTTTAACTTCCTCCCCCTCTTGTCTACAATAACTCTATCCTTTTTCGTAAACCTTCCGATCTCAGCTACTTCAATTCCGTGATTTTTCAGTGTTTGAATGACTTTATCCACCATCCCGGGCTTAGCCGATATTAGAAGGGAGCCGGAGCTTAGGAGCTTGAGGGGGTTTATATTAAGAACGGAGCAGAGCTTCCGTGTAACCTCGTATACAGGTATTCTATCTTCGTAAATCACGAACCCTATGTCGCTAGCGAGAGACATTTCGTACACTCCTCCTAAAATCCCTCCTTCCGTAGGATCATGCATTGCATTAACTCCTCTCGTGCTATATGCAAGTAAGGCGTCCTTCACTACGCTTATTTCGTTAAATAGCCGTTCTGCCT
>CAYQTV010000119.1:0-3779 GCA_964420525.1 uncultured Nitrososphaerales archaeon
ATGTGCCTCATAGCGAATATTGGAAGAATTTCTATCTCTTCGTTTCCTTTGTAATCTACGACTACGTTTACTCCTTTATCAAAATAGTACTTTATCCTAAGAGGGTTCTCTCCATATTTATACAGGAAGGATATGCTATCACTATTTACCGTACAGTAAATGGGAAGTACGCCTTCTCTATCTATAGGACTAGCTATTATCTTATCGTAAATCCTAATTTGAACGCCTGAGACTATAACATGTCTCTTAAAGGGAGGGCTTAAGCTACAAATCCACGCTCCATGATATTTCCTCTTTAGCTTACCATCTGAAGGTAAGAATAGAAAGCCTCCGTAACCGTCCGCTATAATCCATTCTTTTTCAACTACCTCATCCAATTGTGGAAGATCGGAGCCTATCATCGCCTAAGCTAAGCATCTCAACCTTTATAACTAAAAGCCTCCTATCATACTGTGCTTTGTTAGTATCATTGATGTTTGAAGTTCATCAGCCTGTAAGGATTAAGTTAGGTAAAAGGAGGGTAGAAGGGCTCGAGGAATTTAAGAAGGAATGGTTTGATTGGGATTTAAGTAAGGAAGTAATTGAAAGAGCGTCCAGAAAGTGTTATGAGCCTGCTAATTCAATAATTTTAGAAGAGATTCAGAGAGCTAAAGATGAGGGTGAGAGGTTTAAGGTTTCATTTAGCTTATCTGGAATACTTATCGAACAGTTAAAGATGTTTAGACCGGAAATTATAGAATCTTTTCGTCAACTCGTTAAAACCGGAGATGTAGAGCTGCTATGTCAAACCTATTATCATAGCTTATCGTCTTTATTTAAGGATCCGAACGAATTTAAGGAACAAGTCGAAATGCATAGGAAGTTAATAAAGAGAGAGTTCGGATACGAGCCCGTAACCTTTGAGAACACCGAGTTCATCTACGATGATGCAATTGGAGACGTTATAGCTAAACTAGGCTTTAAAGCAATACTTACAGAAGGAGCTGAAAGGATTTTAGGATGGAGATCTCCTACGTACTTGTACAAAACTAAGTCCGGATTAAGGCTATTAATGAGACATTATAAGCTCTCAGATGATATAGGCTTTAGATTTTCGAATAGGAGTTGGAACCAATGGCCGTTAACTGCAGATAAATACGCAGATTGGTTATCCAAGTTGCAAGGACAGTTCGTCCTCTTAGCAATGGATTATGAAACGTTTGGAGAGCATCATTGGCCTGAAACGGGAATATATGAATTCCTGAGGTATTTACCTAGAGAGGTTCTCAAGAGAGGGCTTAAGTTCGCTACTCCTAAGGAGATAGCCGAGAAGATAGAGCCCGTAGACGTAATTGAAGTATCTCCTAGCTCTACGCTGTCATGGGCCGATATAGATAAGGGAATTGGAGCGTGGGCCGGAAATATCATGCAGAGAACGGCATTAGAAGAGGTTGAGGGAATCGGAAAGATCGTTAGAACTAAAGAGGAGAAGGAGATATGGAGGTTATTCCAAATAAGCGATCACTTCCACTACATGTTCACGGGAATTGGAGGTCCTATGGAGGTTCACGGTTACTTTTCACCTTTTAAAGATCCAGTTCTAGCGTTTGTAACGTATACTAGAGGGCTACTAGCTTTCCTAAGGCTTTTATTGACGAAGAGGTCTAAGAAAAGGAGGTAATTACCAATTCTCCCTTAGGACTTCAGCTACGCTTTCAGGCAAATCGTCTACAACTATATCTCCAAATAGGGTCTCCAAGTACCCTCTATCTGAACAATAGAGGAAGCTAGGAGAGGGTCTTGTTATGATATGGATGTGGAGTGAGAAATCGGGATCCCTATCGGGCCATGAATGTATACCGAAGTTAAGGCTGTACTTTCCAAGCTTATGATATCCCCTAAAGGTTTTAACGATGCCCTCCGCTAAACCTTTGATCTCTTCCTCATCCATTTGCATAAAGTCGGTAGTTCCCGTAGTTGAAATTCCTATCACTTCATCTCTGCCTAAAGGTGCAAAACTCGCTACCCATTCAAACCCGTTAGTTGATCCTAAATGCCTCACCTTTTTCTTTCTCTCTTCCTTCAAATAGGAGCTCCAAAAGGGTTCTAGGTTCTTATTGTAGTAATTTTGAGAGGCTGACTTTTCCATTTCAACCAATAGAGATGGGGTTCTTTCTAAATGTACTTGTATATGAGGGTGGACTAAGGAAGCAGCTGCCGGTTGTAAATAGTTCATACCAATGTTAACGTACCTCAAGGTGGGATCCCTTTTTCTAGCCCTTTCAAATAGATCCTTAACCGCTAAGAAGGAGTTGACAAAATGCTCTACCTTGAACTGATTTAGAGGGAGGAAGTGTTCCTTAGATAGTACGGATACCGCATGTAAGGTGCCAAAGGGGTATAAGTTAGGGAAGGTTACGGTATTTCCTACCCGTATCCTCCCCTCTGGAACAAGCTCTGGATCGAATTTAGGGGTCATTTTTTCAATATTTTCAAAGCAAAAAGGACAGTTCTTCTTAGTATCCTCTATCCACGATAGATCTTCCTTCATTATAGCATGTTTAGGCCTTTTTGCCCTTTCATAGTTCACCCTTACCCAGAACCCTAACAAGGGATGCCTTCTATACTCTATTTCAATCTCGTTTACTTTGAAGCTCTCCCTAGGATCCAATATCCTTTCAATAACGTTCCTTTTATATAGCTTCATTTTTAATCACGTATGGAATCTGCTTACCTTAATAACCGCTTCTTGAGATAGGTAGTATCTAGGCTGCGCTCCCTCTTTAGCTATCTTAACATATCCTAACTTTAAGTACTTCTCTATCGTTTTCGTTACGATGGTTGGATCGAGCTCTAATCTCTTCGCTATATCCTCGATGCTCATCGCTCTAACCTCGTCTACTACGCCTAAGTTATTTAAGTAGAGCAAAAGCAAAAGATCCTCGTTTTCCTTTTCCATGGTCTTAACTCGTGATTACATCCTCATATACTTTTTGCGTTTTCACCGCGACGATATCCCACGAATACCTTTCAATTACGGTCTTCCTTCCCTCCCGTATTATCCTCTTAACTAACTCCTCATCTTCTAGAACTCTATTCACGCCCCATGCAATAGAGCTCGGATCCGCTGGAAAAACCGTAATTCCATTCACCTCATGTTTAACAACTTCACCTAATCCGTTTACGTGGCTAGCTACGACGGGAACTCCGGCGGCCATTCCCTCTAAAGCCACGATACCGAAAGGCTCGTAAATCGATGGGATTACTAATGCATCCGATGATGCTAATATCGTTCTTAGATAGCTGTCATCTACGTGGCCTAAGAACCTTACGAGATGTCCTATTCCCATATCGTAGACTAAACCCTTCAAGTACCCCATTTGAGGACCATCTCCTACTATAACCAATCTAGCCTCCTTATGCCTTTTGTAAATTTCCGGAAAGGCCTTTATTAAAAAATAAGCTCCTTTCTGCTCGGTTAACCTTCCTATGAAGAGTACTATCCTATCGAAGGGAGAGAATCCTAAGGACATCTTCACCTTTCCTTTATCTACTTCAACCTTGAAATCGTCTGGATTTACACCGTTCGGAATAACCTCAACCTTATTAGGTGGAAGCTTAAAATGATCAATTAGCTCTTTCTTCATTGAATTAGAAACCGTTATTATCCTTCTAGCCTCGTAAGTCCCCCACCATTCAATTCCATCTATTAAAATTGAATCGGAGGTAGATAAGCCTGAAGATCTTTTAGATTCGGTGCTGTGTATCGTTAGTACAAACGGCTTTTTACCTAAATGTTT
>CAYQTV010000120.1:0-3735 GCA_964420525.1 uncultured Nitrososphaerales archaeon
CTACTACATCGTACCTACCCAGAACCGGATAAACGTCCTGTACGGCTTTAATCCTCTTCACCTTCCCAACAACATCCCTGTACTTGCCTCTTTCCGTTCTAATAAGTACACATGCGTCTACCATTTTTCCTTCAAAATACCTTATCAACAACTTCTATTTTAAAGTAGCTTATAGTAGTTCTCTCCTTATCTTCCTTACAGCTTCCATGAACTTAAGGACCCTATTCACATCTACCGGTTTGCTAATATCGCCATCTTCCTTAAAGTAGCTCCCAACTATAGCTCCATCGGCCGCTGTTAAAAGATCCTTGACGTTATCTAAATTTAAGCCGCTTCCTATTATAACCGGAGCCCTTACAGCATTCTTAACCTCCTTAAGCTCTTCTAAAGACGGGGGCGTTCCAGTTCTTCTTCCAGATACTATTACAGCGTCGGCTTTTCCCCTCTCAACTAAATCCTTAGCTGACTCTCCTAGACTTCTCTTGAATAATGGCTGAGCGTACTTAACGTGGACATCTGCTAATATAGCGATGTTCTCAGCTCCTAAAGCCTTCTTGTACCTTAAGAGCTCATCCGCCCTTCCCTCTATTATGCCTTGATCTGTAACGTATGCCTCGGTTAAAATATTCACCCTTATGAATGAGGAGTTTGTTACGTACGCTATAGCTAAAGCTTGAATTGCTCCATTTCTAAGCAAGTTTACGCCTACCGGAATTTTCACAGTTTCCTTAACTTTTTGCACTACTAACGTCATAGAAGCTATTGTTTCAGGATCGTTAGGCTCCTTCCTGTAAGGAATATCCCAAAAGTTTTCAACTAAAATAGCATCTACTCCACCTTTTTCAAGAGCCTTCGCATCCCTTAGCGCGGCATCTACCACCTCATCTATCTTACCGGAGAAATTAGGAGAACCTGGGAGAGGTCTAACGTGAACCATTCCTATAATAGGCTTCTCCTTAAAGTTGAGCATGTTGTTGAGTGAGCTGGGCACGTAATTAACTTGCTAAGGTCATATATAAATAGGGTTCGCGTTATACGCTTAGAAGATGAGCTTAGAAATTTCGGGCTTATTTATATCTATTAAAGGTAAGGAGATTTTGAGGAACGTAAGTTTGAGAACTTTGCCAGGAAAAGCTACCTTTTTGCTTGGTCCTAACGGTTCAGGAAAAACTAGCTTATTATTCGGCATTATAGGATATCCAAACGTTAAGCTCGAAAGAGGAAAGATAATACTGGATGGAGAAGATATTACCAACTTACCCATGGAAGAGAGGATTAAAAAGGGACTTTCATTAGCTTTTCAAAACCCTCCCAAGATAAGAGGGGTAAAGCTAAGGGAAATTTTAGGAAAGATTGGAGAGCGAAGCGGCCTTACGATGCAAGAGTTAAAACAAATGGCTGAGAAGCTTAAGCTTTCACAGTTTCTAGATAGGAATCTGTTCGATGGGTTTAGCGGAGGAGAGATAAAAAGAGCGGAGCTACTTTTAACGCTCGCCCAGAAACCTAAGGTCTTGCTACTAGATGAACCAGATAGTGGAGTTGATGTGGAGAGCATTGGGTTGGTAGGAAGAGCGATAGAGGACGCTATTATTGAAGGAAGCTCTGCTCTCATAGTTACCCATAGCGGGTTAATAGCTAGGTACGTATTAGCTGAAGATGCGTACGTCTTACTAAACGGAACTATAGGGTGTCACGGTCCTGCCGAAGATATCGTATCTACAATCCATAAGATGGGGTTTAAGAAATGCATTAACTGCTTCTCGTTTAGAGTTGGGAGGTGATTTAAATGGAGAGCATTGAGGAAAGGGTTAAAAAAGCGCTTGAGAAGCCCGCAGAATATGGAATAGATATAGATCTATCTTCATTCGTTCCAGCTCCTATTAACTTAAGGAGCTTGAAGGGAATCGAAGAACTATCCTCCAAAGAGAGGAAGTACATGGAAGAGGTTGGGTTTAACGGAGATCTTAAAGCCGGTGGTTTTTTACAAATAGATCAAAAAGCGGTGTTTAAGAGGTTTGGGTTTAACGGTTTAGAGATAAAATCGATTTCAGAACTCAGCGAGGAAGAAAAGGAGAAATATTTATGGAAGTTAATAGATCCAGCTACGGATAAGTATACGGCTACCGTTTACTTTATGCCTCCAGAGGGATATTTCATCAAGTCTAAGAAAGGAGCTATAATAGATACGCCTTTTCAATCTTGCTTATTTTTAAGATCACATGGGGCTATCCAAGCTCCCCATAACGTAATAATAGCTGAAGAAAATTCGAGGATATATGTTGTAACTGGATGTACAGTTATGCCGGAGAGGATAGGAGTGCATATAGGAGTTACTGAGATGTATGTTAAAAGAGGTGCCTTTCTAGGATTCGTAATGATACATAATTGGAGAAATGCCGTACACGTTAGGCCTAGAACGGTGGTGTACGTAGAAGAAGGAGGGACATTTATAAGCCATTACATTATCACATCACCTGTACCGAGCCTTCAAGCTCTACCTAAAGTATATTTAAAGGGAGAAGGAGCAAGGGCCTATCTATCTAACGTTGCAATTACATCTAGCGGAGATCTCGATTTCGGAGCTGCGGCCTTTTTAGAAGCTGAAAATACGTCCGTGGAGATAGTTTCAAAGATATTCGCCGCTGGGAAAAGCAAGATTATAGCAAGGGGTTATATTGTTAGTAAAGCCGTGAATACTAAAGGGCATGTAGAGTGCAGAGCTTTATTGAAGGGGGAAGAAGCCGTAGTTCAAGCCGTTCCATCGTTAAAATCTTATGGAGAAGGAGCCGAGCTAACTCATGAAGCGGCGTTAGGTAAAATAGCTGAAGACGAGGTAAATTATTTAGTAGCTAAGGGATTAAGTAAGGAGGAAGCGATCTCTACTTTAGTTAGAGGGTTTTTAAGGGTGGAGGCTAAGGGCGTTCCTTCAAGGCTTGAAGCTGAAATAAGGAATACTATAGAAAGAACTGCCACCTCTCTCCTTTAAGAGGTGGTTATATGCTTAAGGCGTATATAAGAGGGATTTACTCAACAGCTCTCTCGAAGTTAATAGTTGATCATGGAGGGAAACTGTATAATCCATCTCAAGTTATAAGGAAAAGGTTAGGGTATTCTGAAGAAATTAACGAATTTAACATATCAATAATGGATAGAAACAGCTTACAGGGTATAAGAGGGTTCGGAGAGGTAGAGGCGGTTGAAGAGCTGAGGGATCTGTTATTTGAAAAACTTTTAGATGTAGTATTTTGGATAAGGGGGAAATCCGGGAAGTTATGTACTTTTAAAGTGGAATTTCCATATTTCTCAAAGAGAAAGCTTGATGAGATAAGGAGTAGCGTTTGTCCAACTTTAATAGGTCATCACTACGCCAAGGCTTACGGTCCTCCTCTATCAACTATGGTAGAGGAAGTGGAAAAGAAACTTGAGATGGGCGTTGACATTAATAAAGAGGAATATGAGAGGAAGATAGAAAGCTGTAAATTACCTAGCTCAGTAGAGATTGCACATATGAAGCTTAACGGCAATTTAATATTGCTAGGAAATGGGAAGGTCGAAAGCGATTCCTGGCCTATAAGAATCACTAGAAAGGTAATCTCTTACGGTACCTATGATGGTTTAGGTATTGAAAAGGAAGTCGGCGACGTCATTGTCACAGAATTTGAGAAGACGTCGTTTTACTACAAGACTACGTATTACTCTAAGGAAGGAGAGATTAAAGGATATTACTACAATATT
>CAYQTV010000121.1:0-3730 GCA_964420525.1 uncultured Nitrososphaerales archaeon
ATATTCTAGAATCTCTACTACTTTATACGCTACCTTTTTGAACTCCTTAAAGTCTTCTAGGGCTCTTTTAATGTCTTCTCCAGCTAACTTCGACGATAGAACTTGCTTCTTAAACCTTAAAATATCCTCCCATGCCCTCCTAAGATCTCTTCCTAAAACTAGGTAAGTAAAGTTAGGTTGTTTAAACGGCTTACCGGAGATAATACGGGTTTTCCTTCCGGTAATCTCTGTTAAAAGCTTTGAGAGCTCGTCCGGATTCCCTAAGGTTGCTGTAAGGATAGCGATTTGCAAAGATTTCGCCCTTTCTTCAATTATCTTCATCATCGCTATCAACAAAGCTATTTCTCTAGGTCCATAGAAATCGAACTCATCTATAACGAGAAGCCCTAACTTAGAGCAGAAGTCCTCAAGTAGATTACCTCTTCCTCCCCACTTCTTTATATCGTTTAATAGGAAAGCCGGGTTCGTAATTAATAGCTGAGTTCCTCTAAGTCCCTCCTTTAATCTTGAGCTTCCCATGATACTTTTTAGCTCTCCAGCTCTCCTTGCATCCAACGCTAACATAGGCGTTCTAATGCTTTCGGTATAATCCTCTAACCTCCTAACTTGATCGTTTGCTAAAGCCAAGGTCGGATAAAGAGCGAGCGCTCTAACGTTATTCCTCTTCACATGCAAAAACCATGCTTCGGTTTTCCCGCTTCCAGCTCCAGATATTAAAATAACGTTCTCTCCCTTAGATAAGGCCTCAAAGGCCTCTAATTGATGTTTATATAGCCTTCTCGTAGAAATAAATCTAGCATGTCCAATTCCTTCAGAAAATTCAGGAACTAAATCCTTAAACCTTACATCCGTTAGTTCAGGCTCTACCGCTTCTTCACCGTAAAAAACAAAATCGTATCCTAATTTCTCCATTACACTTTTGCTATTAACGGGCAACGTATAGATACAAGAGCAAGTTAGGAATAACCTTTTCGTCGTCGATCAATTATGGAATCCCTCTTAAAATATTGGATTGGAATAGCTAGTATCTTAAAGGGGTCGATAACATTTAATGGCAAGAGCATAGTCAGCTTAAAAACTCAATCAAAATTCGAGTCAGCTTAACTCTTCAGATCTCAAACGTTTTTCCTCAATGACCGAATTAGAGAACTTAGAAATAGGCACATATTATGAAAAGCATATTATAGAAAGAATAAAGGAGGTTTAGAGAAGTATTTTTCAATTATTTCCTGAAATTGAAAGGAGAAAAACGCAACCTTGCTAAAACGCTGAGTGGAGAAGAGAGGCAGATATTAGCCGTAGCTAGAGCTTTAATGGCCAAGCCTAAAACTACTTCTACTAGATGAGCCCACGGCCGGATTAGCTCCGAAAGCCGCCCTCTCTTGATGAGAAAGATATTAGAGATGATAAGGGAAAGAGGGGTAACGGTTTTGCTCGCTGAGCAAAATGTGAAAAGAGCTCTAGATGTTTCAGATAGAGCATACGTCTTAGTAGGAGAGAGGATTGTGCATAGCAGATCGTCTAAAGAACGAAGGAGGAGAGATTCGAACGCTTCTTCTTTTGGTAGATAATCGACAAGTCTTATTAAGAAGTCGATGTAATAAAATACGATGACGAAAGTTGTAAAGACGGGAGTTTCTTTTCCCAAGGAATTACTCGAAAAATTCGATAAAGTAGTTGAAGAGCTGAATTTAGGTTCTAGATCTACAGGCATACAAGAGGCGATGCGAACTTTTCTATCAATGAACATCTGGAAGTTAAGGGGAGAAGAAGAGGTAGCCGGAACGATCCTAGTTCACTATTGCCATGAGGTTCACGACGTTGAAAAGAACTTAACGGAGATACAGCACGATTTTCTAGATATTATACCTTCGACCTTGCACATCCATCTAACTAAAGAGGACTGTCTCCTAATTATAGCAGTTAAAGGATCTGCTCTCAGGGTTAAGGAGCTGGCTAAAGCTATAAGATCGGCTGGAAAGCTTAAGCAAGTCCTTCCTATACTCGTTCCTATCTACTAAGGTGTCGTAGTTGAGCGAGCTTGAGAACATACTGAATAAACTACTGAAAGGCGATCTCAGTATTAAAGAGGCGGTAACGGAGATAAAAAGAGCGTACGTGAAGGAGACCATGAGGTTAACTTTAGATATATCTAGAGCTTTCAGAAGAGATGTACCTGAAATTATATGGGGAGAGGGGAAGAGCGCTTCCGAACTTGCTAGGGCCGTTAAGGTTACAGCTGAAAGGAATGGTTATGCAATAGCCACTAGGGTAGACTTCGATAAATACAGGAAAGCTGTAAGGAGTTTAAAGGGTTTAAAAGTCGAGTTCTTCAAGGAGGCATCGATATTAAGGGCTTTTTCGAACTCATACACTCCTATAAAGAGGAGGGGTTGTGTGGGAATTATAGCGGCAGGTACGTCCGATATCCCCGTTGCTGAAGAAGCAAGGATCGTAGCTGAAACTTTAGGGTTAGAAACTATATGTGCTTACGACGTAGGCGTCGCAGGTCTTTACAGACTTTTAGATTCTCTAAGTAAGATGATAGGTAAGGCTAAGGTATACATCGCCGTAGCTGGAATGGAAGCTGCTTTACCCAGCGTTCTAGCAGGCTTATTAGATAGACCGGTAATAGCCGTCCCTACATCTACCGGCTTTGGCGTAGGAGTGGGAGGTCTGTTAGCCTTGGCATCCTCTCTGCAGAGCTGCCCCATGGGCGTTGCGACCGTTAATATTGATGGAGGAGCGCAAGCCGCCGTCTTCGCTTACATGATATTAAAGTGATCGCTATGATGGTAGTGGATGCGTCTATCTCAGGTATATCTGGAGACAAGTTTTTAGCGTCCCTCATAGACCTAGGAGGGAGTACATCGATAGTACGAGACGTAGAAAAAGTCCTTCTAAAGTTCGGAAAGATAAGCGTAGAGGTTAAAAGGGTAACGAGAGGTGGAATAAAAGCTACTCTCGTAGAGATTAAAGCAGATAAAGCTGAAAGAAGTGAAGAAGAAATGCTAGAAATCCTAGATTTCTCCTCTGAAAAGCTAGGTTTATCTGAAACCGTTAAGCATTTTTCCTATAGAGCTTTAAACGCGATATTGGAAGGGGAAGAAAGAATACATGGGAAGGATCGTCATCTACATGAGTTATCGTCTCTAGATACGCACTTAGAGATACTTGCTTCAGGCTTGCTTTTAGAGAGCTTAAATCTACTGAACGTAGAAACCTTAGTCCTTCCCATTGCGCTAGGAGGAGGACATGTCAGGATCTCCCACGGACTATTATCTATTCCACCTCCTCTAACCTCTGAACTACTCAGGATCTCTAAGTTAAACGCCTTTGGAGGGCCCGTTAAAGAAGAGCTAACTACTCCAACGGGCCTCGCCCTCCTTTACGCCTTAGGCGCAAAGTCTGTAAATTACCTACCTCAAGTAACGGTCGAGAAGGTCGGTTATGGAGCTGGCGTTAAAGAACTGGAAGTTCCAAATATCATGAGGATCTTTGTTGGTAAGAAGATCGTTGAGGACAATATAGTGTTGATTGAAACGGATGTCGACGATATCTCTGGAGAGGAGATGGGTTATTTAATAGAGAGGATGTTTGAGAAGGGAGCGTTAGACGTCTCGTTCATACCAAGATTTGGAAAGAAATCTAGACCTGGATACAGGATAAGCGTAGTATCTAAAATTGAAGATTACGAAAACCTTGCTAAGGTCTTAATGTCGGAATCAGG
>CAYQTV010000122.1:0-3698 GCA_964420525.1 uncultured Nitrososphaerales archaeon
GGATCGTGTGATCCAGGCGGTACAGGCTTTCCTTCTTCATTAGTAGATCCACTTATATCAACAACATGGATTAACGCGTCTGCTCTTCTTATCTCATCTAAAAACTTGTTCCCTAACCCTAGTCCTTTGTAAGCTCCGGGTATTAATCCCGCTATATCAATAAGCTTTACTGGTACGTATCTAATACCATCTACGCACTTAGAATTAACAGGATTATCAACTACTTCTAATTCCCTGCATACGCAAGGTGAAGATACGTAGCCTATGCCCACATTCGGCTCTATAGTAGTAAAGGGATAGTTTGCTACTGGAGCATTACTTAATGTCGCTGCGTTGAAAAAGGTAGTTTTACCGGAGTTTGGCTTCCCTATAATTCCTATCATCAAACCTTATATCACGGACAAAATGTAGAAAATTTGTGCTCAAAAAGGTTATCATCGTTGGATCAGATGAAGCAGGGATGTCAGCAGCTATATCTTCCTTTTTATCTGGAAAGACCCAAGTCTATCTAATTACGAAGACATATGATCCGGTACCATTTATAAGCCGTTTCAAAGGATATCCCATTTCATTTTATCCGAAAATTTCACCTAAATGCATTAACGTTATATTAGGATCAGAGAATGTGGAATTATTCCCTAAGGAAAAAACCGTAGTTGTTAGAACCAAATCCGAAGAATCTCATATTTCCTATAATTCTATAATTCTATCGACAGGTGTCACCCCTATCACTCCGCTGATTGAAGGAATTGGAAAACGTGGAGTGTATAATTTATGGAGGATTAGCGTTAGAAACATCGATCTTTCTAAAGCATCAAAAGTGGTTATATACGGAGCTGGGATAAGAGCAATTAATGCCGCAGAAACCATTGCTAAGATGGGAAAAAAGGTGCTAATCGTTGATGAAAATAAGGAGATCCTTCTTCACTTATTAGACCCCTCAATGGCTCTTAAGATAAGGAAGTATTTAGAGGCGAAAGGTATAAAATTTGAGCTTGAAAGTAAAATAGAAAGGGTACTAGGATATGATGAAGTAACGGGGGTCGAAATAAGAGGTGCCTTCTACGAAACAGATAAGTTACTGATTGACTTAGGGGTAACTCCTAATAGTAGGATATTGAAAAGAGCCGGAGGGAAAACTGGGGTTTATAATGGCATTGTAGTTGATGATTACTTAATGACGACATTACCTAATGTATTAGCAGCAGGAGGTTGCTGCGAATTACTTAACTTAGGCTTGAATATAAGGAAGCCTATACCACTTAAATGCGTGGCGAAACGGTCAGGATTAATTGCAGGAATAAACGCTATAAGAGGAAGATATCTACCCGCTAAATTCGTTAGAAATATTGTAACAATTTTGGACGATCTAGAGCTAATTTCGGTAGGAGGTACTAAATATGAAGCTGAAAGACATGGAGTAAGTTATGAAGAGGTTAAAATCGATACCGAGTACGCACAAGTAAGTATATTGTTGTCGTTAAGCGGAGCTATTCTAGGCGTTCAAATGGTAGGAAAATATATACTCCCCTTAGTCAATCCGATATCTATTCTTATCAAGGAAGGAGCTACGCTGAATTCTTTTTTACATTTAGATTTATCGTTACCTTATAAGACTTCAAATATTCTCAACATCATTATGAAGGAGGCATTAAAAAGGTGATAAGGTTAAAAATCCCTCTGACTAACGTTAGGTCTATGATGGAGGAGAAGGAAACAAGGATACTGGTATGTGATAAGATGGCGAAAGAGGGCCTTGAAACCCTCAGTAAAGCCGGCTTTTACGTTGATTACAGACCTCAAATTACTAAGGAAGAACTGCTTAAAGTAATAGGGAGTTACGATGCAGTTATAGTAAGAAGCAGAACTAAAATAACGAAGGAAGTCATTGAGCTTGGGAAAAAACTAAAGGTTATCGGTAGAGCTGGTGTAGGTTTAGATAATATAGATGTCAAAACGGCTAAAGAGAGGAACATTAAGGTATTAAATGCTCCTGAAGCCTTGAGCAATGCTGTAGCGGAGTTAACTATAGGATTAATGATTTCATTAGCAAGAGGAATACATAAGGGCCACCTTCATTTAAGGAAGGGAGAATGGATAAAGAATCAGCTCTTAGGTACGGAGCTTTACGGAAAAACTTTAGGTATTATTGGATTTGGTAGAATAGGAAGGAGGGTTGCAAAATTAGCTCATGCATTAGGTATGAAGATCTTAGTCTATGACATTGTTAAGCCTGAAGAGGAAGAGCTAAGATCTGTAGAGGCGAAATTAGTGAGCTTAGATGAACTACTAAGCTCCTCAGATTTCGTATCGCTTCATGTACCAGCCACTCCTGAAACTTATCATCTAATAAATGAGGAGAAGTTGAGAAAGATGAAGAAAGATGCCTATTTAATAAATACCTCTAGGGGGTCCGTTGTAAATGAAGAGGATTTAGTGAGAGCTTTAAGGGAAGGATGGATTAAAGGGGCTGCGCTTGACGTGTTTGAAGAGGAACCGCCTAAAAATGAGGCCCTTCTCTCTCTAGAGAACGTTTTGTTAACTCCACATATAGGATCACAGACGAAGGAAGCCCAGGTACAAACGGCAATCTCAATAGCTGAAAAGGTGATATCTGCACTAAAAGAATAAATAGGATAGGCTTTAAGCGCAGAACGGAGAAATGTATCGATATATAACGGAAACGTGGCAAGAGATGCTTTCAAAAAGAACTGAAGAGCTAAAACAAAAAGTAATAAAGTGGAGACGCGGACCTAGTATAGTAAGAGTCGACAAACCAACGAGGATAGATAGAGCTAGAAGATTAGGATACAAAGCAAAACAAGGATTTGTTGTAGTAAGAGTAAGGATTTCAAAGGGGGGTATTAGATTTCCTAGACCGAAAGCTGGAAGAAGACAGAAGAAAATGGGTGTAGTGAAGAGAAAGGGACATATAAGCAGGAAGGAAATAGCTATAGGAAGGGTCAAAAGGAAGTTTCCTAACTTACATCCAATGGGGGCATATTATTTAGCTGAGGATGGAAAATACTATTGGTATGAAGTAGTCATGGTTGATCCCCATCATCCAGCGATAAAATCAGATGTAGAGGTCCAGAAAAGACTGCCCAAACGGTTTAAAGCTAAAGTGTTAGAGGAATCATGAAGATCAAAGAGTTATTAAGGAATATATTAATTAAGCAATTAACCGAAGGGAGAGTCACTTTTAAAGAGCTCAGTAAGGTAATAGATCTCAGTTTGCTGGATGTAATGAAGAGAGAAGATATGTTACGTATTGAAGGGGAAGAGGTTAAATTAACCGAAAAGGGGAGAAAGGCCTTGAAAATTGTAATGACAGGAGGGGTTTTTGATATTATTCACCCAGGTCATATATATACTCTAAGGAAAGCTAAAGAATTAGGAGACGTTCTTGTCGTAGTGATAGCCAGGGATAAAACAGTTAAGAAATTGAGAGGAAAAGAGCCCGTGAATAACGAATGTTTAAGAAGGGAATTGGTGGGAAGTCTCAAATTTGTTGATATTGCAATATTAGGAAGTGAGAAGGACATCTTTGAAACCGTAGAGAAAGTAAAACCTGATATTATAGTCTTAGGTTATGATCAAGCGCATGACGAGAACTATCTTCTACGAGAAGGTGAAAAACGAAGATTGAATTATAAGGTAATTAGACTAAGTACGCCATACCCTCATTTGAAAAGCAC
>CAYQTV010000123.1:0-3698 GCA_964420525.1 uncultured Nitrososphaerales archaeon
TATGCAAGTAAGGCGTCCTTCACTACGCTTATTTCGTTAAATAGCCGTTCTGCCTCCTCTATCTCTTTAAAGCCCATTTTTTCTAGTATATGTCGATAAGTCGAAGCTATTACCGCCGTTCCCTCTATACCAGCTCTCTTAGTCATTAAAATTACATCTCCATCTCTAGCGTTTGCAGATGTAACGAAGTTATCGGCAAAACCAATGCATGTAGCAATTACGATAGGCCTATCTAGTTTAGGGGTAACCTCCGTATGTCCTCCTAAGATGCTAATATTAAGCTCTCTCGCCGCTCTATCCATATCCTCTAGTATAGCGTTTAATGTGTTCTCATCCGCTCCCTCGGGAAGTAGTATAGTAGATAATACGTACTTAGGTTCGGCCCCGCTAGTGGCTACGTCGTTTGCAGCTATATGAATGGAAAGCCATCCTATTCTCTCAGGAGTGCCGGTAATTGGATCGGTCGATGATACCATGTATTTACCATCTACTTCAACAACTCCTACATCGACTCCTAGCTTAGGACCGATGAGTACCTTCTCACTCTCCGCCCCTCTTCTCCTTAAAACGTACTTCTCCAGCAAATCGAGGGAGAGCTTACCTAACTCCATCCTCATGTCCTTACACCTAACACCTTTTTTACAGCTTGAACTACAGAAATGGATATAAGGGTACCGATCAAAAATTGAGCAGTATTGAACGGGACCTCTACAGTTGCTACTGCCAATCCGAGCCTTAAAGCAAAGGCTTCGTAAAGGAAGTAGCCAGTTATCATCGTCAATCCTCCTAAGGTAGTCCCCAAAACGCTAGCCGATATAGAAGGATCTATCCTTAAGACGATGAAGGATAGGAGGATGAAGACAGCTAAGGAGAGAATTAACCATATCATATGATAAATCGTGAAGTATATCGGAATTGAAAGGTTAATGCCAGGTATCGATATCGTTGCCTCCGCCTCTCCTGTGAAGAAGTTTAACCCTACGTATACCAGTAGAAACGATATGAGAAGTGCGAGCGAAATACCGATTATTCTCCACGTTTTCTCAGCTGTTCTTCCAATATATTTTCTAAATACATACCCTACGATAAAACCTTCTAAACCCTTTATAACCAATGTTCCTGGTGCGTAAATGGAATACCCGAGGGCGATATCCGCGAAGGCAGAGCCTAAACCTCCAGCTAATGCTCCAACTATCGGCCCTCCTAGCATGGCCGAGATATAAACGAAAGCCTCTCCTAAGTTAAAATATCCCCTAGTAGCCGGGATGTATAAGGTAAAGGACATAGTGCTAACTGCTACGAAAGCAGCGAATATGGCGGCCATCGATACTTCCCTTTTATTCATTAGAAGCTCGTTTAAATTACAATTATGTTTAAGCTTTTCCTTATATATTAGCTAGTGTCTTAAACTTATAGATAAATTTAAAATCGTGTAAAATTCAATAGTGTTTATAAATCACGGGTAATTATCTCGTTTTATGCCTAGGATAATCGTTCCGGTAACAAAAGTGGAAAAACTAAATGAATATAGGGTGTACCCTCACTTCACTCAAGCTCCCTACTTTGCGATAGTTGATATATTAACTAAGGATAATTACAAGGTGTCAATTGTTCAAAATCCCGTTAGCTTTGAACCTCCTTACGGATTTGGAGGCATGGGAAGAGGTATGGGAGGTGGAGGAGGTAGAGGAAGGATCGTTCGAGATTTCCTGCTCGGATACAGGCCTGATGCCGTAATAGCAACGTCCATTGGCAGAGGAGCTTATTACTGGCTTATTGAAAGCGGGGTTAAAGTGCTAAAGCCGATTAGGAAGGATATAAAGGGAATCGTCGAGGACTTCCTAGATGGAAAGCTTCCTCCGCTAGAAGGCCCTACAGTATGAGCGATATAAACGCTATTATATCGTACATCATCTGGAAAGGAGGTTGTTTACATCCGTTTAGAGTAAGCAGGATTTTGATGTTAGTTGAGTGGGAGTACGAAGGGAGATATGGGAGGAGATTGACCAATTTAAAATATGTATGTGAGCCGTTTGGGTTTTACATAGAGGACTTCTCAGAATTAATTAAAGGAAACCCCTGTTTAAGGAAGAAAAAGCTTGAAAAAGAGAAGGCATGTCTTGAATACGTATGTGAGAGCGAGCCGAAATGCGAAGACGCGATAAGAGAGGTAATTGATAGAATTTTAGAGAAGGTTAAGGGATTAAGCGATATTGAACTGAATAGGCTAGTAATTAGGGATGAAAGGTACAAGAGGTATTTGGTTCATGGAAAGCTGTAAATCGATGTCGCATATGCGTTCCTATACGTCCATTAGCCTTGTTTAAGGTATCGATTACGGGAGGAAAGGGAGGGACAGGGAAATCTACGGTAGCCGTTAACCTAGCCGTGTTCCTATCAAGGAAGATAGACCTGGTTTTAGCGGATTTAGATGTAGAGGCTCCGAACGATCACATACTACTAGGAGTTGAACTTCAGAATAAAGAGGACGTTCACGTTATGATACCCTTTTTCAATTATAAAAAGTGCACTAAATGCGGCATTTGTGCGGACATTTGTGATAATGGAGCTATCATGATGACGTTCGAAAAGCTCCCTATGCTCATACCCTCTCTATGTTCGGGATGTAAAGCTTGTATGTACGCATGTAGAGATAAAGCCATAGCGGAAGGAAGGCGTTTAGTAGGTTATACATACCGTACTGAAGTAAATAATGAATTTAGCTTAGTTACCGGATTAATGATAGAAGGAGAGGAGAGGGCTTTTCCTCTCGTGTTAGCTGCTCACGATAGAGCCTTATCCCTAAACAAGAGCTTACTGCTCGTAGACACTAGCGCTGGATCTAGCAATACCGTTAGTTATGCTTTAGAAGGTTCGGACTTAATTATAGCGGTAACCGAGCCAACGCCTCTCGGAGCTTCGGATCTATCCCTAATTTTGGAACTAGCCGAAAAAATCGGATGTAAAGTATGGGTTGTTATAAACAAAGCGGGTATAGGATCTGATGGTCACGTTAAAGAGGTTATTTCTAAGTTCGATGTAGATGAAGTATTTAAGGTACCGTATTCAAGGGAAGTTGCTGAATCCTACGTTAAGGGAAAGCCTTTGGCTATCTTAAGCCCTAGTTCTCAATCCTGCTTATCTATAAGAGAAATTGCTGAGGCTATTGAGGAGGTAGTTTAAATGGAGCTTACGATAGCTAGCGGAAAAGGAGGTGTTGGGAAATCTACGGTAGCGAGTACCCTAGCCATTGAGCTTCATAAAAGGTATTCAAATGTAGTAGCAATAGATGCGGACGCAGACGCTCCGAACCTACACCTAATTTTAGGAGTTGATAAGTGGGATAGAGAGGAGGCTTTTACGTCTACAGCTGTGGCAGAAATAGATTACGAAAAGTGTACGAGCTGTGGGGTTTGTAAGGATATTTGTACGTTTAGGGCTATTAAGCGAATTGGCGATAAATACGTAGTTAACGACATGTTATGCGAAGGGTGTAGAGCTTGTCAGTTCGTTTGTCCTGAGGAGGCGATCAAGATAAAGCCCAGCGAATCTGGGCTCATTAGGATAGCGGTAACTAAGTATGGATTTCCTCTAATTTCGGCTAAACTATACGTTGGGAAGGCCAATAGCGGTAAGCTAGTAATGAGGGAGAAGGAGCTTGCTAAGGAGATAGGGAGAGGTAACGTGTTGAGGATAGT
>CAYQTV010000124.1:0-3654 GCA_964420525.1 uncultured Nitrososphaerales archaeon
CTACGTACCATCTTTCCTACATTATCATTTTCGATACTTACTGTATAGCGAACAAGCTCACACTTATCTTCAAGATCAAGGCCATGAATTTCATACTTATTATATATAGGTTTCTAATATTCTCCTTTTCCTATCCCGATATCAAGAACGCATGAACCTTTAGGTATATGAGTTAGAATATATTTTGTCGTGAATTTATGTCTCATCTTGGCTAATTTATCAATGTTACACATCTTTCAATATTACTAATGTTCTAAAAAATTTATATTTAAACCTTATAAAAAGTAAGCTGAATAAAATTAAAAGTGAAAGATTTTTTAAACATGCGTCATATGTTTATTTCCGTAACTAAGAATGAAGGCTTGCTTGACTAAGGCTTCGATTAGAGAAACACCTTAGCAACGTTAAAGATTTAAAATAAATTCCTTCAATTAAAAGTAGGAAATGAAAGAAGTAAAAATAGAGGGAAAGGGAGAATTACCCTTCCTTACGAAATTAGAAAAGCTTTAGGCTTGAGGAAAGGAGACGTTCTAACCGTAGACATATCGGGTGATTCCATGTTACTGAGGCTTAAAGGCTATTCGGTAGAGGAAACTAAAGGCATAGCTAAAATAGGGAGGGTAAAGCTGGAAGGAATAGAGGAAGCTCCGGGAAGGGAGATATGAAGCGTTTCGTAGACTCTAATGTTTTCATTTACCATTTAGCTGGAGATCCTGAATACGGTAATAGGTCTACCGAAATATTGAAATCTATAGAGAAGGGAGAGAACAGTTACGATAACTCAAGTTTGCAGCTACTTAAAGTGGAGGAAGGAGGAAGGCGTGATTCCGATTTTTCTTTTCGCTTTTGAGAAGACTCACATCTCTAGAGAAAATAGAAACTACCTTTATCGATTTCGAAGAAGCGAGAGAACTTTGAGCATAATTCGCTCTGCTAACCTCCGATAGGTTTCTAGTATTTGTCGATCATTTCATCCCAACAGTATCGATCTATTGGACGAGTCTTGCCTTCACGTATTTCTTAGCCGCTTCAAATTGCTTAACGTCGGAGGTATAGAACTCAGCTCTCAGTTCCTCCGCGAGAGCTATGTAGAGGGCGTCATAGACAGTAATTTTTTCGCTTAACGCTATCTCTAAACCGCGCTCAAGGTAGTTCTCGGCTTCGAAGAGCAATAAGCTTTTACTGAGGTATTTCAGCGCTTCAGTTCTCTCTTTCGCGTCCTCCTCATCTAACCGCTTTCGAACAACGGCTTTCCAAATAGCGTTTAAGGCCTCAATAAAAGCATAATCCAGCGTCGCCGTTTTGCTCGTTAGTGGAACGCTCTCCCAACTCTCCTCTCGAAGGACTACCTTCGCGAGGGCGGAGGCGTCAATTACTATCACGATCCTCCCTCACAGACTTCGCTGAAAACCCTCTCTCAACACCCTTCCTCCCTTCGAGGATTTCAAGAGCCCTTTGGAGGTTTTTCTTCCTCTCCTCCTCTTTTATACGCTGAATTATGAACTTCCTTATCTCCTCGCTCCAGTTTATATTTACCTCCCTCATCTTAGCCTTTACTTCATCTGGAATCCTAACTGTAATGACGGCCACGTAACACCACTTAAAATACATCACGTAATGCAACATCTATAAAAGTTGCGGTTCCTGCACTGGTCTACCTCGCGAAAACCTCGCCGTTCACGGTGGAGGATCGGATGAACAGCTCTCAACCTCTCCGCAATCTACCAACGGCCTCTAAGACATTCCCGAAGTGTGGGCTGGCATAGTAAAGCCTCTTTTCCTACTAAGGGTGGCGGATATTAGCACTTACGGCAGGAAGCCGCGATAGGCTTACCAGCTGAAAACACCGATCTAGCCATTTCAACGGCTTTCCCCACTCTTTTTCAGGTCCTCCTCTCGAAATCATCAATCTCGAATATTCTTCAGGATTTGCCCATCGAAGGATATTATAGCCTTCACTTTATTCCCTTTTCCTCCATGCAATTACCGCTCGTATCCTCCTTAAGCCTACAGTACGGATAAAGTAGTTCTAAATCTCCAAACTATCCAATTAATATTAAAACCTTCATGACGAAGCTAAGATAAACGTGGATCTTTAAAAGCCGATCGGTAAACCTTCAAATACATCTTTGGGCTTTGTATTGAAGTCTTGAAGATATGCGTAATAGGGTTGGGGAAGATAGGTACGATAATCGCGAGGAAGCTAGTCAACGGAGGGCACGAAGTGGTAGCATCAACCCTTCATCCTGAAAGGCATAGAGATGTTGAGAAAGAAGGGATTAAGCTGTACTACAGCAATAGGGAGGCGGCTAAAGCAGCCGATGTAGTGATATTGGCCGTCAAGCCTAAAGACGTTACGAAGGTCTTAAAGGAGATAAGGAGCGAGGTTGAAGACAAGCTCGTAATATCGATAGCGGCCGCCGTTCCCTTAAAGATCATGGAGAAGGTCTGCCCTAAATCTAGGATTGTGAGGGCTATGCCTAACATAACGGCCTTAGTTAACGAGGCGGTTACGGCCATTAGCCCCGGAGGCAAAGCTACTAAAGAGGATATCGAGCTCGCTTGCTCTATATTCAACTTAATGGGCGAAGCTGTGGTTGTAGATGAGGAGGCGATGGATACGGTAACCGGGTTCGTAGGAAGCGGTCCGGCCTACGCCTTTATGCTAATAGATGCCCTAGCCGATGCGGGAGTTAAGGTCGGGCTACCTAAGGATATGGCCTTGAAGATGGCCGCTAGAACGGTGTTGGGATCGGCTAGGATGATCTTGGAAAATAAAGGGCACCCAAGCGAGCTAAAGGACTGGGTAGTTACTCCAGGAGGGGTAACGATTATGGGCTTATACGAGCTTGAGAAGAGGAGCATTAGAGCGGCCTTAATGGAGGCCGTAGATGCTGCCGTGAATAAGGCGAGGGAGATAACCTCCAAGATATCTGAAGAAGTAGATTTATGAGAGGTTTAACTTAAAAATAGGCGAGGTCGTTCTTAGAGAGCTCGTTATAATGCTTGAAGGGACATCGCCTCATAACCATTTTTGAGCCCTCGAGGCTTC
Organism: uncultured Nitrososphaerales archaeon; assembly: GCA_964420525.1. Lineage (GTDB taxonomy): Archaea > Thermoproteota > Nitrososphaeria > Conexivisphaerales > CALBHZ01 > CALBHZ01. The sequence goes on from CAYQTV010000124.1 coordinate 3,053, forward strand.
AACAACCATATCGATTTACGCTTTCTATGAATCGCTTTCTAGATCTCTATCCAGTAGCTCATAGCATCCTGTATAACCACGCTCTTCCTCTTTACGCGGTTAAATTCTTCAAAGGTATATGCGAATATTTCGAACGGTACGTCCTTTCTCGCTAGCTTCCTCAATATATTTGGCCGTAAGTAAAAGTCTGTATCGCTAAAGCCGTTCGAAACGACTATGACGTCTACATCGCTATCCTTTAACCAGGTATTTTTTGCGTAGCTTCCGAAGAGATATATCTTGGCATCTGGATACCTCCTCCTCACTTCGTATGTGAAGTCAATTAGCGCGCTTTTAACTTTATCTGGAATAGATAAGCTCCGTAGCTTTTTCGACGACGAACTTCGCAACTTCCAAGGCTCTCTCCGCTTGTCTTATATTAAAGCTCTTCGATGGCCTCGTTATCCCAGCGTTAGGGTACCTAGATGTAACGTAATACTGCGATATTTCCGGCAGTCTTTCTTCTAGTTCCCTCGGAAGTTGGAATACGTCGGAGACTTCGCTATATAACGTCGTTAAGTCGTGTACATGTGGAGGCCTTACCCTCTTCTTAAAAATTAACA
>CAYQTV010000125.1:0-3513 GCA_964420525.1 uncultured Nitrososphaerales archaeon
TAAGGTAGACGGTCAAGGCCGAACGGTCCTCCCTAAGAAGGTTAGACAGGCCCTGGGAATAGATGGAGGAACGGAATTGGTGTGCAGAGTCGTTGGAAATAAAATTGTCCTAGAAAAGTTTTCCCGCGACTCTATCCGAAAAGCTTTCAGTGAGCTCGAGGAGCTAGCACCAAGCCTAGACCTAGACATAGAGGAGTTTGAGGGTGAGGACAAATACTTTGACAGAGAGTACGCGCTCAGGAAGATCGGGCTTCGAAGCGATCGTTGACGTCGGAATAATAGTCCTAGCCCACTTCAAGAATCCAGCACGTAAGTATGCAGCTCAGCTACTGCTAGACGCACTTGCACTTGAAAAACCTATTCTGGTTCCGTTAAGCGCGTACCTTGGAGCTTATGTAATTATGACGAGATATCTAAAGTTGAGAAGAGATAGAGTGGCACAAGCCCTGCTTAAAACCCTCCGCCTAGAATCTCCAGCATTCTACGGAGACCTCCACAAAACCGTAGTTGAAAAGGCGATAGCCTCTGCGTCAGAGCTGAACGTATCTTCGTGGGACGGATACCTTATAGAGCTAGCAAAAGAGCTCGGAATTAAGAAGATATTAACAATAGACGAGAAGCTAGCGGCCAAATCAAAAGATGTAAAAATTGAGAACCCGATCCCTAAAAGGATTATGGAGGAATACCATAAATACATACGGGAAAGAAGGTAATAGCTTAAAACCAGCAATGACCTACACGCGATAGATGCCATTCATATCTTAACTTTTTATTTACTACATTGAGAATTTTTAGAATGTTTCACAGCACTTGAAATCACGCATAGGCCTGCTGTCAAGCACCTTAACAGGCTTGCACTTAATGAGAACCAATAAAATACTAAGCCCTTAAAACGAAGGCTCTTAAGACATTGCAACGCCTTGAATGGAAAAGCCCGCTACTTCTACTTTCGGTTCATATTCAGTTAAGAAATGGATATACCTTCGCTTTGTGTTCAGTTAAATCGGGATCGTCCACTAATCTCCCAATTACCCTACTGTTAAAGAACGTTACGAAGATCGAACCTGCTCGCGATGTTCGATCATAAGTTGACTCGTCGAGCTGCACTCATTATACCTTTAACGAAATTTACTACCCTTTCAGTATGCTTTAAAGCTTCACGGGCTTCCTCGCCTTTCACTTCGATCGTACCGCTAGGGACGGCGTCCGGATACCTAGAGATGACGTAGTACTTATTGAGAGCCAAACAGGAGCTTTCCACTTCCTTAGGTACCTCCGCAAATTTCGTAATTTCTTTCAGTAAGGCCATCAAGCTATGTCCTACAATCGGACATCCGGGATATCTCAAAGCGGCTTTTAAAGCCTCCTCTGCAACTTGATAACAAATAGAACAACATAGGATGTAATTATGCATTAAGCAGTACTTCTTCGCGATCTTAAGCTTATCTTCAACCTCCTCCATCCAGCTAGAGATGTCCATTCTCATCTGCAGGCCTTCAGCTGTTACCGCAATTTCTCCATTTAAACGTTTTATGGAAAAATGAAAACTTTTAAGGTATTAAAAATTCTCAACGACCTCGATTTCAATGAAATCAATAGGAGGAAGAAAAAATGGATAAAAGAGGAGAGAAAGGTACTTACTTTACGAAGAAACGCTATTGAGTAGCTTCTTAAGATGCACGTTGAGTGCTCGGTAGGGTAATCGTAAGCTCTAAAGGCTTGACCGGCTTATCCGGATCGAAGCCCTTCTTTATCCCCCAATCCCTAATACACCTCAGTATAATCCAAGATCCTAGCCTCGATAGAGGGTAGAAGATGAACCTATTGGCGAAGCTATTAGGCATCACGTTAAGCAGGGAATTCTGAACCTCTTTAGCTATATGCCTCCAAGCATGATATATCAACAAAAACCTGCCCTCGGTTATGTGTTCCTCTGGATCGAAGCTTCCACTTTTTAAAACATCCATAGAGGTGAAGGCCAGAGGAGCTACTATAAATCTCGCTCTTTTTCCTAGCCTATCTTCCAGTATCTTCTCCATGGTAACTATAAGCCTCGCCGTCTCCATCGCATCCTCGTCCGTCTCTCCAGGCAGTCCAACTATAGCGGTGTATGCCGGAAACCAGTAGTTCGAGTTAAACATGTACGTCCCTTCGATAACCACTCTAGGCCATTCTTCAGGGGAAAAGGGTTTAGGCTTATTCTCCATGTACTTCCTAATAAGCGCTGGAGAAGCCGTCTCAAGCCCCGGTTGAATTCCTACCCACTTATCCGGTCCCGCTTTCAAAATCCTCGAAAGCTTAGGAAGCAAGGTCGGATCCGCTACCACCGGAGATATGCTGGAGTGAGTTGGGTTCATGTAAGGTAATCTATACGTTGTATCAATAGTTTCAAATAACCTTACGACTTCATCGGTATTAGGGTAGAAGCTCCTATGATCTTCGAGCTTGTAAAGAAATATGTCTTCGCTATGGATCCACGCTCTCCTTATTCCAGCTCTAACGTTAACTCTAACTTCTTCCAGTATTTTTTCAATCGGATAATACCTCGCTCTCCTTAAGTTAGGAGAGCAGAAAGCACAATTCCTACCACATCCTCTCATAACCTCGACCATTCCCTTGTAGGTAGGACCTACTATCGAGGGTATTTCACCTATCGATGGAAAGCTCCTAATTCTAACTACCCTATCTAGCCTTCCGGATTCTATATCTCTAAATAGCTCTCCGATTACATGCTCGGTTTCGCCTATAACTAAGTGATCGATATCTAAGTCCTCAACGAACTGCAGGAGTTGCCAGCTTCCCTGTCCTCCAACTACGAGCTTAAATCCATACTTCTTTCTCAAGAGCTTTAGCTTATCTACTAGTCTCAAGAACTTCAGCTTTGTGTAAGAAGTAAGCCTTCCTCCATCGGTAAACATCAGCGAAACCGGGCCTAAGCCCATCGGATCCATCGTAGAGATACCTACTATGGTGGTCTTTTCGTCTATGAATTTCTCGACATACCGTGGATGCGCTACGACGATCTCCTCTCTTCTAAACCCATGAGATAAGAGGGCAGCTTCTACTTTCCTTAAGGCATACGGAGCTTCGATGAGAAGGCCGTTTTCGTGAGGAAGCTGGGTTTCCAAAAATGAATAGATGAAATTGGGAACTTTTTCAACTGGAGCACAACTGAGAAAATCCAGGAGAGGCACTCCTCTGTAGTCGCTCGTTAAGGTTTCATCGGTCGTTAAGACTATTCTAACCAATTTAATCACCTCATAAACGAACGGAACAGCTCTAGAATGAGAGAGTTCAGTCTAAATTCTATATATCTCCTAATAGATTCGTTCTTAATTTCCTTCGCAATTTCGGCGTATTTTTTAAGAATTAAGTGTAAGTTCGATATATCGTTCATTAAGGATTTCTCTATTTCATTTATCTCCCTAATCTTCTCTCTCATTTCCTCCTTCAGCTTAAAAACCTTCTTTTGCTTATGCCTCACATCTTCTTTAACTTCTAAAACGCCGTCCT
>CAYQTV010000126.1:0-3469 GCA_964420525.1 uncultured Nitrososphaerales archaeon
TATCCAGTTAACGACGTACCTAGAGATTAACCCTTCTCCCATTACATGTTGAGTGTAGTGATATTGTGCTGTTTTCTCGTGAAACTTAGCTTCTCTCGCTATTTCAGCTATGGTGCTTAAGGCATTTTTCTGCAAAGCAGCTACAATAGTCACATCATAATGATCGATCTTTATTTTCTCTGATCTGGTTTCATATGTAGGATCTGGCGGCCTTTCAATTAGCTCTAGATTCTTTAAATCCACATCAAAGGTGCCTGCTCTAAAATCGAAGTACTCAGGCCTTAAGGAAACGTAGTTAGTCCAGAAGACCGGCCTGATCTTGTACTTCTCGATGATTTCAAGCGTGGCCATTTCATCTATCATTTCATGAAATTCTCTCTGATATTCTTCAGGTACGTTAAATATAGTGTAATACTCATTTGTTAGTAGCTGACCGCTGTAGTAAGTTAAGTACGCTAAATCGTGAAGGGCTTGAAGAATGGTCCTCGCATACGGTTTAAACTTATCCGTAAACCTCATTTGAACGATATGTCTCCTTAACCCTAGCTTAGAAGTATCGACTAAAGCATGTAAACTTATCCCCTTTCTACCTAACTGCTCCTTAATCTTGTACCTCACAGTTTCCGGAGGAACGCCGGTAAGCCTAGATATTAGGGAGTAATTGGAAGGGCCTACCTGAAGTATGGCCCTTACTATTTTAGCCGTTGCATCTTCAACAGCTCTGGCCACTTCACAATGTATTACCAATATTCCTAATTAAACTTTATGGAGTTTTACTTTTAGTAAACTTTATCCCCGCATTTTATTTGTTGCTTTTTAAAAAGGTCAGCTAAACCTTTAAAACTGATGTTTCCTTTCTCATTACTAATGAAACCCTTAGAGGTTATTGCCTTCACCATCGCTCTCTTGAAAGCTGGTTATGGTGTAGAGAAGATAATTTACGAATTAGCTCAAAGAGAGGAGAAGGGGATCTTCGTTAAAATCGTAAAAGCCATCAAGAGAGGAATGGAGCTACCTGAAGCCTTAGAGAGGGCATCCAATCTAGAAAAGGGGATAATGAAGGAGTACTTTTCCATGTTGGCTAAGGTGGCTAGAGGAGAGCTCGGAGAGATAGAGCCTAGGTTAAAGGAAATGCTCCATTACGGTTACGAGGAAGAAAGAAGGGTGTTAAGGAAAAGCATGAAGAGGTTCTCAATGTATTCTTCAGCTTTAATTGTTTCAGCATTGTCCTTCGCTATTATAGGTTCTCTTGCATCTATAATTGCAAGCATACCTTTAGGCCCCTTTAGCGGTTTATTCAAGGGAGTCGATCTTATTGCGTTGGCATCGTTGCCAACCGGCCTCATTGCTATGTTCATAATAACTCTATTAGGATGGAGGGAGGCGAGGAAGTGATCTGGGCTTTAATCTTCTATCTCGTCTTAGGGGCTAGCGTAATCGGCTTAGGCTTATTCGTGTGGAAATACATTACGTTAAGGAAGATAAGGAAGGCGGAGGAGGCCTTACCTATAGTACTACACGATATATCGGCTATGATTAAGAAGGGATTCTCGATAGAATACGCGATAAGGGAAATGTATGCTAGTGGGCCTAAGAGCGTTAAGCCCTATTTTAAGAGGGTTTTAAGGGAGGTGAAGAGAGGTTTAAGCATCAACGAAGCTTTAATTAAAGCATTAGGGGATCTCGGGAAGAGCAAATCCTTTACTTTCTCAATGAGCCTAATAGCGAGAGGTATAGAGCAGGGTTCCCCAGTGGCAGATCTGCTAGATTCTATAGCGGCTTCCAGTAGATGGCTGGTTTCTATCGAGAGGGAGAGGAGGAGAAGGGCCTTGGGAATTGCTATAATGAACCTTACCTTAACCCCCTTAATGCTCGCTACCTTAAGCGCGGTTCTGGTTTCAATGGGAGGGGAAACTCCGCTCTTAACGTTTTTCACTCAGCTATTCAAAATATACGGACTAATGGCGGGAGTAGCGGCCTTTAGCCTTTCGTATTTCGCTTCTGGAATGAGCAAAGACGCTCTTCTATTGTTTCCGGTAGGAGCGTTGTTGGGCTATGCCCCGGTATATTTAGTCATGGGGTGATTTGATGGAGGTGTACAAGACGATCGAGGGCGATCCTAGAGATAAGATCTTAGCTATGGTGAAGGATGAAGAGCTGGAAGAGATCATGTGTATTGGACCTAATAAAAGCTGGAAGGTATACCATAGGAAGAAGGGAATGATGGATACGGATCTCGTTTTGAATGATGAAGAGCTTGAGGAGATAGTCGATTGGATTATAGATAGAGGGAAGAGGAAAAGCATGGGAAAGGAGATAATGATGGACATGATGCTTCCGGAAGGCGCGAGGGTTAACATCGTATTCCCTCCAGCCGCGATAAATGGGCCGTACATCACCATTAGGCTCTTTCCTAAAAACCCCCTTACCATCGTGGACTTAGTTAAAAATGGAACTCTAAGCGTTGAGGCTGCGGGCTATTTGTGGACCGTTGTAGATGGATTTGATACGAAGCCGGCAAACATAATAATAACTGGAGGTGGAGGCTCGGGCAAAACTACCCTCCTCAACGCTTTAACCTTCTTTATTCCTCCAGATAAGAGGATCATTACGATAGAAGATACCGCTGAACTCAACCTCCCTCATAAACATTGGGTTAGGATGGAAGTTCCCATTGGCTACGATATAGATATGGATACGTTATTGAAGAACGCGTTGAGAATGAGGCCGGATAGGCTAATTATAGGAGAAGTGAGAGGTGAAGAGGCTAGAACGCTCTTTACGGCTATGAACGTTGGACACGAAGGGTGTATGGGAACGATCCACGCTAACTCATCTATAGAGTCTATTTCTAGGATAACATCTCCTCCCATGTCCGTTCCTATGAAGATGGTAGAAGCTTTAGATCTCGTACTGCTTATGATCAAGATAAATACGCCTCAAGGCGCTAGAAGGATATTAGCGGAAGTTACGGAGATTTCTGGAGTTGAAGAGAAAAGGGTAAGGATCAATCCCTTACTTAAGCTCGATCCTAAAGCTCTGGCCTTAAAGCCCACGGGAGTTCCAAGCTCGCTTAGAGATAGGATAAGCAGGGCCGCAGGGATTTCTCCGACGAAGTTTATGGAGGAGGTTAAGAGGAGAGCGAAGATAATAGATAGGTTATGTAAGGAGGAGCTGTCATCTGAAGAGGTTTTTATAAGGTTGCACGAAGAGAAGGAGGCTTTTTACCTATCGTAACGCTAACTAAGGTGAAGTAAGTGAGATTTTACTATATTATGAAGATTTTCTACTTCTATCTCCTTGAGCTTGTAGTACTTCGCTTCCGTTGCTCGTACTAAATCTTCGATGTAGTTAGGAGAAAAGCTATCGTGAGACGTATCGATTATGAGTGTCGATGCGCTCACTTTCTTTATTTCATTACCGATTTCGTAAATCTCGTCTCTTATACTCCCTCTTAACGGGACGTTCG
>CAYQTV010000127.1:0-3465 GCA_964420525.1 uncultured Nitrososphaerales archaeon
TTATTAAATTAGAGCCGATAACAGCCTCTATCAACCTTAACTACGATAAATACGCACATCTAAAAAGCTTTTTCTAAACGAACATGCGCTATTATGTCATATTCCATTACGATCCAATAGTTAAATTTATAAGGGGCTTTTTTTCAATTTGAAATCTGAGAGGTGTAGCTTGGCGGAAGTCTGTCCAGTATGTGGGCTTCCTAAAGATCTTTGCGTATGTGGTGAGCTAGAGAAGGAGCAGACTAGAATCGTAGTTAGGCTAGAGTTAAGAAGGTACGGTAAACCAACGACCTTAATAGACGGCTTAGATCCAAAGCATCTAGATATAAACGAAATAGCGAAGAAGTTGAAGAAGAAGCTAGCTTGTGGAGGCTCTATAAAAAACGGTCAGATAATACTACAAGGAGATCATAGAGCTGTTATAAAAGAATGTTTAATTGAGATGGGGTTTAACCCAGATAGCATAGAGGTGCAGTAATGAACATAAAGATAAGGTGGAAAAACCCCTTCGAGCTTAAGGAGAGGCTATGCCCTATTTGCGGTTCTCCAGTTAAGAGGATGACCGCTTTAAGCGGCTGGTTCCTTCCGGATATGTACGTTTGCGAAAAATGCGGTTATAAAGGCCCTGTATATATAGAGAAAACCGAAGATGAAGGTCAGTAAGATACTAGTAAACGCTATTTATATATCCTCCATTCCCTTACTAGTTGCAATGTTCGTTAGCTTTCCTCTTGGGGGTTATACCTTCTTTTCAGCAAATCTACCCACTACTTTACCTACGAAACCTTTGCCTACTTCCCTACCCTTTTTCTTTTTCGGACAGCTCTTCTACGTCCCTCTTCCCTTTAAAGTAAGTTTAGGAGAAGCTTTTTTAGCTTTCTGGGTTCTATACCTTGCCCTTTTCTCCATCTCCCTTTTAGGTCCTAAAAAGAACCTAATTCAAGCGATGAAATCCTTAAAGGAGGAAGGGCCTAGCGCTATATACTCTAATACGGCCTTGCTTCTATCTGTCGTTTTTCCGATCTTAGTCCTAGGCTTAACTACTATGGAAGATATCTTAAATCGAATTGGGCTACCTGTAGGCCAACTTCCAGAGGTAGATCCGAGAGAGAACTTCTTTCTCTTATCCTATTCTCCTTTAATAGAAGAGTTCGGCTTTAGGATATCATTAATTGGTTTAGCGGCGGGGATAATAGGGTGGAGGTTAATAGGAGGAGGAAAGGGGTTTATAAAGGGGGTGTGGCATCCAGCCGAAGTTATTAAGGTGAAAAACATGTCGCAGAAGGTAAATGCGTACATGTTGCCCATTATCTTAAGTAGTATGTTGTTCGGCCTTGCCCACATCTTCTATTCAACTGAGTGGGGACCGGGTAAGGCCGTATCTGCAGGCTTCGCAGGCTTCATTATAGGGATCGTTTACGTCACGAATGGCTTGCCGGCTGCCATATTAATGCACTGGGCTTTCAACTACTTCTCAGCCTCATATTACTACTTCGATAAGATTAGAGGCTTGCCTCCTCTAAGCGAGAACTTTTCATCTAATATCTTTTCATACTCCCAAGCTTACGTGGATATAATCGTCTTCATATCGGCCATATTTTCCTTGATATCTTTGTTAGCTGCGGATAGATTAAAGAAAGTTAGTACACAACACCTATAAATACCGCTTAAGGGTATTAAGCGATTGGAGATGGCGGTAATAGGCAAATCCGAATTCTTAAAGCTAAATGAGAAGTATAGCATTATACATCCATTCGATATGTCCTTAATGGATGGAGATGGCTATGTTTTAACCGTAAAGGAGGACGTAACCATAAACTATCTAGAACACTTAAACCTAATATCTAAGGAAATCGTGTTCGTGCCTCCAGGCTACGTTGCACATCTAACCGCTAAGAGCAAGTTCGGGAGGATGGGCCTCAGCTTCTTAAACGCCGCTAAAGTCCATAGCGGCTTCGTAGGAAGGCTGGCCTTAGAAATAGTGAACTTAAGCAATAACAGGAGACCTATAACGATCAGGCATAACGATCCATTTATGCACTTCGAGTTAATCGAAAGGAGAGGAGAGGCATCTCCTTACATGGGAAGGTATATGTTTCAATTCATGACTGACGAGGAAGTAGATATGTACCTTAAGATCATTGAGGAGAATTTCTCTAATGTGTACGATATAGAGGCTTTAAAGATATTAGCCAAAGATAGAATAAAGAGAGTAGAGGAAATTTGAAAGCCGATATATCTAAACTTAAGGCCATATCTAGGGCTTTAAATTTAGGAAGGACCTCCTTTAAAGCTCTGTACTTAGCTGAGAAGACAACAAAGGATAACTTATCCTCTTCTATTTTAAAGGTAGCCAATATGTTACTAAAACTCTCCCAATCCTCAGATATTAAAAAAGCGCATCTCTTAATGATAGAATCCTATACGCTATTGATGAAAAGCAAAGGTTATCTAAGCGCTATTAAGGAGAAACGAGGAGATCTCGTTTCAATAGATAGGGCCTATTTAAGGGAAATGCTTACAATTGATGAAGATGTAGCTTTAAAGATAGCCGAAATGAAGGATTTAATACAGAAAGGATCCTCCTATAGGGAAATAACTGATTTAGCAGAGAGCATTTACAAGCTAATAAAAAAGAGGGGTGTAGGGAGGAAAATTAAGAGGGCTGAGAAGGCTCGGGGATTTTAAGGGCCATCTTCAAACCTTTGTACCTATTTCTTATAGTTACCTCCGTAACTCCAGCTGCCTCAGCTATGTCCTTTTGAGTCTTGCTTTCTCCTTCTAAAACACAGGCAACGTATAGAGCAGCAGCCGCTAATCCCATTGGATCTTTTCCAGCCGAGGTCCTAGCTTCGATAGCCTTCTTAAGTATTTCAATAGCCCTTCTCTTCGTCTTTTCAGATAATCCGGCTTTGCTAGCAACCCTACTCACACATTTTATTGGATCCATAATAGGCATCTTTAAGTCGAGCTCTCTCAACAACAGCCTATAACATCTAGCTATATCCTTCTTCTTCACGCTACTTACGGCCGCTACATCCTTAAGTGTTCTAGGCGTTTCGGTAGCTCTACATGCAGCATATAAAGAAGCGGCGATTAAAGCGCTAATACTTCTACCTCTCACCAGCCCCTTTTCCAAAGCCTTTCTATATATGTACGCAGCCCTCTCAACTACGAAATCGGATACGCTTAGTTTATCCGCAAGCCTATCTAGTTCACTGAAAGCCTGCCTTAAGTTCCTATCTACGGGCTCATGTACTTGACTTCTACTATCCCAAGTCCTAAGCCTTTCAATAGTAGCTCTTGAAACACCAGTTAAAGTTTTACCTGAAGCATCCTTATCCGTAGGGCCTATAATGGTAGCTAACCCCATATCGTGCATAGCTAAAGACATAGGAATTCCGGCTCTGCTTCTATCTTCCTTCTCCTCTTTAGAAAAGGCCCTCCACTCGGGCCTAGTTTCTT
>CAYQTV010000128.1:0-3420 GCA_964420525.1 uncultured Nitrososphaerales archaeon
TTGCTGAGCCGCCGTCTGCAGTTACTACTTTAACAATACACCAATCTCCAGAATCAAAAGCGTTAGATGGACTTAGTTTAAGTCCATTCGAGTCAACAGAATCAGAGCTCCATACACTTCCTTGATTAAGTGTTACGCTTAAAGTTGTATTACTTCCGAGCAAACTTAAATCATCGGCATCTAACACGTAAACGGAAGTTATTGTAGTGCTTTCTACCCCCACATTCCTTACTACCACCTTTACCCTATCAGGGGAACCATTTATCAAGCTAGCAGCGTCTATTACTATACTACTTGGTGCTTGTGATTGGCTGGTTGTTTGCGCTATAAATCCCGTAATGAAGCCATATACAGCAACTCCAGCTACTACAGCTACGATGATTAGTATTAGCGTAGCTACTACCGGCGATATGGCCCTTACTCTCATCCTGAGTCGAAGACAACAAGACCGTTTATTTATATTTTATCATTTGATTTAGTTGTGAAATTCTTTAAGCTGTTCTACGTTCATCTTAAATAAGCTGATATCCTAAACAGCCTCATGCATCATACGGTACTAATCACTAGGCCTATTTTAGAGCCCGGCTTCTCGATTTTAAAAAAGAACTTCGATGTCACACTTCCGGGAAGGCCTCCTGCAAAAGAGGAGCTCGTACGTCTTATAAGGGACGTAGATGCTTTAGTTTGCCATTTAACGGACAAAATCGATAGAGATGTGATTAGAGCCGCTAATAAGCTAAAGGTAATTAGCACGGTCAGCGTTGGAGTTGATCACATAGATGTAGAGGAAGCGACTAAAAGAGGGATACCGGTTGCTTACACCCCAGAGGTCCTAACCGAAGCTACGGCGGACTTAACTTGGGCCTTAATCCTAGCTACATGTCGTAGGGTAGTTGAGGGCGATAGGCTTGTAAGAGAAGGAAAGTGGAAGGGATGGTCTATCGATTTCATGTTAGGACATGAGGTATTCGGATCGACCTTAGGCATCATCGGAATGGGTAGGATTGGGCAAGCTGTCGCGAGGAGAGCTAAGGGCTTTGGGATGAAGGTGATATACTACAGTAGGAGGAGAAAGCCGGAAGTCGAGAAAGAACTAGGAGTCGAATACAGAGAGCTAGACGATCTATTGAGAGAGGCCGATGTAGTTTCCGTAAACGTAGCCTTAACCCCTGAAACCTACCATTTAATAGATGAGAGGAAGCTCAAGTTGATGAAGAGGAACGCTGTATTGATCAATACGGCGAGAGGATCAGTTATCGATGAGAAGGCATTGATTAAGGCGCTTAAGGAAGGCTGGATAGCCGGAGCTGGCTTAGATGTATTCGAGAAAGAGCCCTTGCCTCCGGATAGCCCCTTAGTAAAGATGGAAAACGTGGTTTTAACGCCCCATATTGGAAGCGCGAGCTACAGAACTAGAGCGAAGATGTCTGAAATAGCGGCGTTAAACGTAGTGAAGGCGCTGAGAGGAGAAAGGCCTATTTACGTCTTTAACGAGGAAATTTACAAAAAATAATTAGGGTAGGAGGTCGTTCTCGAACAGGTCGCTAATCGTTGGTCGTTGTCTACTTACGTAATCTTCTACATGAACCTTAGCGTAATCGAAAGCTTCCTCGATAGTTACATCGCTTGGCTCCGAAGTAACGCCGTCGTCATCGTGATCGTACACGTCGGCATTTCCGTTATACATTCCCTCTTGAACGAAGAAGTAGGTGAATACCCCGTTTTGAAGCGCTGAGCTCTCATACGAAAGGCCGTTCTCGGTAGGAGCCATGCTTATAACTCTACCGTTAGCCGATAGATCGGTCATCCCTCCAGATAAACAGCTATCGAAGATGAAGATAATCCTAGAAGTGCTGAAAGCGGAGAACCAATCCCTTAGCTGTCCATCCCAGATGTAGACTAGTTCGATTCCGTTATGGGATACTATCGCCTCATCGATCGGTTCTTTATCCCCATCATCAACTCTTCCTCTTGCTCCATGACCGCTGAAGAAGAAAACCACTTCATCTCCAGGTTGAGCTTTGCTCTCTACATCTTGGACGGCGTTGTATATAGCGCTAAAGGTAGCATCGAGGTCTAGCAAGAGGACGATGTTATCCGGATCGAAGCCGTAGACGGAAATTAAGGTGTTATACGTATCTATAGCATCATCGTCTGCGTAATTTAGATCGTTCTCGGTTCCCGGATAATCGGATATGCCTACGATTATCGCGTACCTATTACCGCTACATAGTTCCCCTAATACCCCGGTAGCTACGTTCTTAGTAGGTTTGCCCTTTCCCGCAGGCTTCCCTTTTATTATCGCCTTCTTCACCAACTCAACGTTAACGGCCGGTAACGGTTTTGAGAGGTCTCCATTCGATTTAGTAAGCGTAAAGGAAGGAGCGAGAGTTAATACTAGAATTAGGACAACGGAAAGAGCTATCACTTTTTCATTTATATCCACTTATTTTAAAAAGAAGTGTAGTATATTAAGTTTTTCGTTCTCAAAATATTCAATAAAGATGAAGCTATTTTAGAAATTTTAGATGTTAAAGCTATTTATTTAGCTGCCTACAAATAACGGTGTCTACTATCCATATAACATTAAGACGCTTGAATCCGCTAATGCTTATGGGAGGCTTTCGTGAAGTTTAAAAACGCTCCTATACCTCCTTGTAGTGCTTTCTCAGCTACATCAGCAGAGCTTCGACCGGTTTTAGCTTTTTAGTTATAGGGTCGGGCGCTAGCCCTAGCTGCTCCATTGTGACGCTCCCGAGTATATATACGCTTGGGTCACCGAAAACTACAGGTGTTGCGCTAGCCCTGTAGCCTTCGATCTCGATGCCCACCGGCTTCTCAATAACCCTATTATCAGCTAACCTTAACCCAGCACGCCTGAGAACTTCGATTTTAAGGGACTTGAGAACATCTTGGGGTATAACGGTGTACGTAGCACCTATGTCTACAAGCAACTCCATATCCCTTGACCTACTAGGGTCAAAGGGATTCCATATACGAGCCTTAACCCTAAATGCACCCAAGGAAAGCCCCAGTAAGAAAATACATGCCAGCAACTTATAAACTTAAGGAGAAATGTACATTAACGTTGCGTGAGAGGCCTTCGCTTTTTTAAAAAACCTCCATCATAAACCTCTAGTGCGACGAAAACTCCTCGCTATAAGATTGCTTAATTAGATCTACGCTTCTGCTACATCCCAGCCTGCTCGCTCCAGCTTTTACTAGCTCTAGGGCTAGCTTATAGCTCCTAATGCCTCCTGCCGCCTTTACCTTAACGCCCTCCTTAACGAACTTCTTGAGGATTTTCACATCTTCAACGGTTACCGGCCTAACATTGAAGCCCGTTGATGTTTTCACGAAGTCGACCTTTGTCAAAACCTTACAAACTTCCTCGATTTCCCATAAGTTAAGCAATGGAAC
>CAYQTV010000129.1:0-3414 GCA_964420525.1 uncultured Nitrososphaerales archaeon
GAGCTCATTAAAGCCGCTAAATCCCATAAAACTCCCGTAGTAGAGTTCGATGGAACTTCAATAGCTCTAGGGAGAGCTTGTGGGAAGCCTTTTCCAGTACTAGCTTTAGCCGTTAGATCTCCAGGAGACGCCGATCTAAAGGAGTTCTTAGAAGAGGTAAAGGAGAAGGTGAGAAGTTGACCGAAGAGATAAAGTATACCGAGGAGGAGCTTGGCTTAATGGCCATGTTCCATACCTTAACAGGCGTTCATCCCAGGGATTGCATAATAGATGAGCAATTTAACCGAGTTATCTTCGTAATAGACAAGGGGTACATGGGGTTAGCGATAGGAAGAAGGGGGCAGACGATCGCTCAGGTAGAAAAGCTAATAGGAAGACCGGTTGAGCTTGTAGAGTATTCGGATACTCCTGAAGAGTTTATAAAAAAAGCCTTAGGGGAAAGGCATATCATAAGTGTGAGGATAACCCAAAGGTACGATGGCAAGAAGGTAGGCGTAGTTACTATACCCTTTAGGAGCAAGGGAGCGGTGCTAGGTAAGGGAGGAAGGAATGCCGAGAGAGCTAGGATGTTAGCGAGGAGGTACTTCGGAATAGAACAGCTACATATAGTTACTCAATAAATTTATATCGAAGTTCTTAAAGGTGGTTGTAGGGACATGGGGAAGAAATCGCCGTTAGGAGAATTTGCAGCTAGGAAGCTTAGGAAGAAGAGGCAGAAGTTTAGATGGTCGGATGTTTACTACAAAAGGAGGGTATTAGGCTTAGATAAGAAAGCCGATCCCTTAGAGGGAGCTCCTCAAGCAAGAGGAATAGTTATAGAAAAAGTTGGAATTGAATCGAAACAACCTAACTCGGCTATTAGAAAGTGTGTTAGAGTTCAGTTAATAAAGAACGGCAAACAAGTTACGGCTTTCCTGCCTGGTGACGGCGCTTTAAACTATGTAGATGAGCACGATGAAGTAATAATTGAGGGGATAGGAGGTTCGCAAGGAAGAGCGATGGGAGATATACCCGGAGTAAGGTGGAAGGTTGTAATGGTAAATGGCGTAAGCTTAAAGATGCTGATCCTTGGTAAACGTGAAAAGCCAAGAAGGTGATATTCATGCCTAAAGAACCTAAGATCTTGTTATTTAATAAGTGGGATTTGAGTGAAGTTAAGGTTAAAGATCCGGGGTTAAAAAGGGTTATTTGTTTAAAGCCCGTCTTCATCCCCCATAGCTGGGGTAGGCACGAACATAAGAGGTTTGGAAAAGCAGAAGTGAACATAGTTGAAAGACTGGTAAATAGCATGATGCATTTCGGAAAGATCGATGCGAAGAATACGGGGAGAATGGGAGGCAAGAAGCATAAAGCTATAAACATCGTTAAAGCCGCTTTCGAAATTATCCACTTAAAAACCGGGCAGAACCCCGTTCAAGTCTTAGTAAGGGCTATAGAAAACGCTAGCCCTAATGAAGATACCACTAGGATAAGCTATGGTGGCGTTGTATACCACGTATCGGTCGATGTTTCTCCTTTGAGAAGGGTAGATCTCGCTCTCAGGTTTATATCTGAAGGAGCTAGATTAGCCGCCTTCTCAAATCCTAAAAGCATAGAGGAAGCTTTAGCGGAAGAGCTCATTAAAGCCGCTAACAATGACTTAAGTAGCTACGCTATTAGGAGGAAGCTAGAGCAAGAAAGGATCGCAATGGCTTCCAGGTAACCTCTTCCTCTACATTAAACTTATATAATTCAAAAAATGCCCATATGTCTGTTAAGGTGAAGTGATATGTCCCAAAAGCCACACTTAAACTTAGTAGTAACGGGACATGTAGATCACGGAAAATCAACCATAATGGGGCACTTCCTATACAAGCTAGGCGTAGTAGACGAAAGGACGATCGCTGAATATGCAAAGCAATCCGAAAAGTTCGGAGCCGGAGATACCTTCAAGTACGCATGGGTTCTGGATACGCTAAAGGAGGAAAGGGAAAGAGGGCTAACCGTTACCTTAGCTTTTCAAAAGTTCGAAACTAAAAAGTACTTCTTCACGCTTATAGACGCACCTGGTCATAGAGACTTCGTAAAGAACATGATTACCGGAGCGAGCGAGGCCGACGCCGCTTTACTTGTAGTATCCGCTAAGACCGGGGAAACCGAAGCGGGGCTATCTGAAGGAGGTCAAACTAGGGAACACGCCTTCTTGTTAAAGACCCTAGGAGTAAATCAATTAATAGTTCTCATTAACAAGATGGATGTAACTACGCCTCCTTACGATCAAAAGAGGTTTGAGGAGGTAAAGGAGGCGGTAACGAGGCTTTTGAAGTTAGTTGGATACAAGGTCGATAAGATACCGATAATTCCTGTCTCCGGATATAAGGGAGATAACTTAATAGAGAGATCTGAAAACATGCCTTGGTACAAGGGACCGACTCTGTTTGAAGCCTTAGATATGTTAGAGGTGCCTCCTAAACCCCTAGATAAGCCTCTCAGGATACCGATACAGGACGTATTCTCGATAACGGGGGTTGGAACGGTACCTGTAGGAAGGGTTGAAACCGGTGTATTAAAGGTAGGAGATAAGGTAGTGATAATGCCTGTTGGTCTTACCGGAGAGGTTAAATCAATAGAAACCCATCATACTCCAATACAAAAAGCCGAGCCTGGAGATAACATAGGGTTTAACATTAGAGGGGTATCTAAACAGGATATAAGGAGGGGATACGTCGTAGGACATCCAGATAATCCTCCAACCGTTGCAAAGGAGTTTATTGCACAGATAGTAGTCGTTTACCACCCAACGGCTATAGCAGCAGGGTACACGCCGGTTATGCATGCTCATACCGCTCAAGTAGCGACTCAAATAACCGAGCTAATATCTAGGATAGATCCTAGAACCGGTCAAGTAATAGAGGATAAGCCCAAGAGCTTGAAGACCGGAGACGTAGCGATAGTTAAAATGAGGCCGCTGAGGCCAGTATGTATAGAGAACTTCAAGGACTTCCCAGAGCTAGGAAGGTTCGCCTTGAGAGATATGGGAAGAACTATAGCCGCAGGGATAGTAAAGGAGATCACAGAAACCCATAAGGTAACGATCAAGTAGACTTTAGTTCTCTAATCTCTTCTCTACATTATTTATTTCTACGTCGTAATCCTCGACTTCTTCAAATTTGCTCAATAGCTGATCCGTTTTACTAACTATATCAAATACCTCTTTTTGTACGTCTATAGCGTCGGCCTCATCCTTCATCCTCTTATCTATGGCGGATAAGGCCTTTGCGCACCTATTTATTAAACTCGCTATGATTTCAACCGTTTCCTGATCGTTAATTGAGGACGAAAGGGTAGCTCTTAAGGTCTCTCTATACATAAGTATGAGAAGTCTCAACCCTTCATATCCTATCTTTATGTCCTCTTCCAACGCTAAACTAAACC
>CAYQTV010000130.1:0-3413 GCA_964420525.1 uncultured Nitrososphaerales archaeon
TTATAAATTTCCGTAATTAGCCTTCTGGGCTTCGATAGGTAACGGAATGGCTATCCGTAAAAACTTCAGAAAAGGATTTCGAGCTAGTAGTGAGTATGCTGAGGCGGCTTTTTAACACTTGTAAAAATCCGTATTGGTGATCCTTAGGAAAGTTTAAAGAACTAAGGAAGAAAGGGTTAACGAGGCGGTTTTCTCCTCTTATTGTAGGCCGTTATACCTCCCGCTTCAACTATCTCCATAAACTCCTTTGGATATGCTCTTGAAAACTTATAAACTTCTTTTTTAGTTAAGTTCTTTATAATTCCCTTCTCTAGATCTACTTCTAATTCATCCCCAATATCAACCTTATCAACTATATCGGCCTCTACTAAGTTCAATAATCCTCCTAATATAGAATTTCTATAGAAGATTCTAGCAAAGGACTTCGCTATAACGAGCTTTACCCCTGCTCCCTTTAAAGCTGCGGGAGCTTGCTCTCTGCTAGAGCCGCAACCAAAGTTCCTTCCCGCTACGATGATGTTTAACCCTTCCTTAACCTTCTCGGGAAAATCGGGATCTAGACCCTCTAAAGCGTGCTTTCCTAGATATTCCATATCGTCTTTAACTAAGTACTTACCAGGTATTATTTGATCTGTATCTATGTGGTCACCGCATACGTATGCTCTTCCTTTAATGACGAGCTCCATTATTTCACCTCTAAATCCCTCGGATCTACAATTTTTCCGGCTACTGCTGAGGCAGCTACTGTAGCGGGTGATGCTAAATATACTTTTGAGCTTTTATGCCCCATCCTACCCGGAAAGTTCCTGTTTGACGTACTTATAGCTACCTCTCCCTCTCCAAGTACCCCCATATGGAGGCCTATACACGGACCACAAGTTGGAGGACCTATTACCGCTCCGGCTTTCAGAAATTCCTCAATCAACCCTTCTCTCAATGCCCTCATGTATACCTTGATCGTTGCAGGTACAACTATAGTTCTCACCTTAACTCTCTTGCCCTTCAGTATAGAAGCCGCTACTTTAAGGTCTTCGTATTTCCCTCCAGTACAAGATCCTATGAACGCTTGATCTATTTCTAACCCTTCTAGCTCTCTAGCCGGAGCTACATTAGCTGGAGAGTAAGGTTTAGCCACTAGAGGCTCTATTTCAGATGCGTCATATTCGTATACCTTTTCAAATAAAGCATCTGGATCGTTTTTAATGAGACGGAAGTCAACGCTACCTCTCTTCTCCTTTACAAACTCAATGGTCTTCTCATCTGGTTCTATAATTCCCACTTTAGCCCCTGCCTCAACGCTCATATTGCTTAAGGTCATACGTTCGTCTACACTCATACTCGATATGGTCGATCCAGCGAACTCCATAGCCTTATAATTTGCTCCATCTACTCCTATATCTCCTATTATCCTAAGTATAACGTCCTTAGCCATTACGAATCTCTCAAGTTTTCCTTCAATAACAAACCTTAATGTTTCAGGAACTTTCAGTAATATATCGCCCGTATATAGGACGTTAGCAGCTTCAGTATGTCCTATACCGGTAGCGAAAGCTCCTAAAGCTCCATACGTGACGGTATGAGAATCTGCTCCCACTATCAGATCTCCAGGCTTAACGTGTCCTTCTTGAGGCAATATTACATGACATATGCCATATTCTCCTATTCCAAAAGGATAGTAGTGCTTTATTCCTTGTTCCTTTACGAATTTCGCTAATATTTGTCTACACAAAGCCGAATCCACATCCTTAGAAGGCACAGTGTGATCTTCGATGACGACTATCTTATCTGGATCCCATACCTTCGTTCTTTCTCCAAATTCTCTCTTGAAAATATTTATAGCAGGAGGACCGGTTAACTCATGTATCATTAGTAAATCCACCTTTGCCCAAACCGCCTCTCCCGCCTCTACCTTTTTCCTTCCAGAAGCTTTAGCTAGAATTTTTTCACTTATAGTCATCCCCATTCGAATTCGCCCTATATGATGACCTTCTCGTCATTTTTAAATTTTCAAGCATAGAAGTTTTGAACAGAAAAAGTCGAAACTACGCAACTAACGCAGGTTTCCTAACAAATTCCTAAGATGTTTTTGAAAAACTTTTCCAACTAAAACTAACGAAATAGAAATCTCTTTGAGGTAGAAAACTCAGTATAAACTGTTTTCTCTAGTTAGAAGTTCATTTTACGATTACATCTCCTCTCTTATCCTACTAAACGCTAAGTTAATAACCACCTCTGCTATGTCGGCACCGTATTCAGCCATCCTACGAATGCTCTCTATAATCAGCTTTAACCCCATTATGGTTTGAGCATCTAAATCCGATTCCAAGATCTTCCTAGTGAGTTTCTCTTCAAAAGTTCCCACTTCCTGTGCTAGAGAAATGGATTTTTGCGCTAACTTCATATCAACTTTACTTAAAGCTCTCATCGCATCTTCACAAGCGCTTATAGCGACGGAGCCAATCTCCACTATTAGCTCTATCAGGTCTTTAGGAGGCTGAATTTGTATCATCTTAATTGCTCGAGCCATCCTAATAGCGTGGTCTGCTATCCTTTCCAAGCTCTTTGCAACTAATCTATAGCCTAGACAATCCCTAGGTTCTCTTAATCCAATTTCCTCTATTAAGGGTCTATTAGCTACGGCCGCTTTAAGCTGTCTAACTACGTAGAAGTACAATCTATCGACGTCATCATCGCGTTGTAGGATATCCTCAACTAAAGCTAAGTCTCTATCTCTTAACGCCTTTAAAGCATCCCTATGCATCGATATAGAAAGGACGTGCATACGACTTATGGCCGTTTTTAGCGGAAATTCAACATGTCCTAAAAGACATTGACCTACTAAGTGTTCAGAGGATTCCTCTGTGATCTCTACCCCTACTAGCTTCTTCCTTATGATATCCTTTAAATGCGATCTAACTCCAGACATGCCCTTTCCAAACTTAACGTGAATGAAATCGTATCCTGCTAAGTAAGAAGCTATGAATAGCCTTCCCACATCCTCGATGCTTTCAGCTAGAGAAGCGTTAATATAGGACGTCTTTTTCTCCTTTTCTTTAACGATCGTTTTAGGAACGATGAGGAGTGATGAGTCAGGCTGTAGTACGAACTGCAGCAAGTCTCCCTGTCTTATATTCATATCCCTTACCCACCATTTAGGTAGCGATACTATATAGGTAGACCCTCCAGTTACTTGGACCCTTCTAACCTCTTCCATCCCTATATTAAATATGGTTTAATCCTATATATTCATTATCGTATTTATTTAAATATTGTATAAAATATATAGAGATAGCGCAACTTCTATACATGAAAATTAATATATAAAACGCCCATCCCATAACGGAGTAACGCTCTGATATAATAGCTGGTAAATAATGGTGGGGCCGGCGCGATTTGAACGCGCGATCACCAGC
>CAYQTV010000131.1:0-3394 GCA_964420525.1 uncultured Nitrososphaerales archaeon
CTGCCTGCCGCCCCTATTCTAGGATCTAGGAAGCCGTAGATTATATCGAGTATTAAAACCGTAAATGCAAGTAAGTATGCGTACATTACGGTTATTCCTATTATAACCGGAGCATCCATAAAACCTATTGCTTGAGCTATAGTGTACCCAAGCCCTGGCCATTCATATACGGTTTCCGTTACTATTGCGCCCATCCAAGAGCTAATGAGGGCTAATGCGAGATTGGTAATTATAGGAGGAAGAGAGGGCCTCAATATATACCTCTTCCTTACCTGACCAGGTGGGACTCCCTTAGCTATCGCAACCTCTACGTAGTCCTCTGTGGAAAATATGAGGAAGAAGTTCCTCATATTGTAAATCCCTATCCATGTATAAGATATTAACCAGGCAGATAGCGGAAGGATCATGTGCTTTAAAACGCTTAAGAAGTAGCTGAATGGATCAGGAGGAGGTGGGTAATCTACTAGACCAGAAGGAGGAAGTAAGTGCAACCACGTATAAAATATGAGGATTAAAAGGATTAGGAAGAACCATCCAGGCATCGACGATATAGGAGCTAAGTTAACTAGTATCCTATCAATTTTCTTACCATACTTTCCAGATAAGTATAGACCTCCCAGTAATTGAATGAAGAAGAGAAGAGCGGTTGCCGTTGTAAATAACAAGATCGTTTGAGGCAACCGCTCTAGTATTATAAGCCTTACCATTCTAGATCCGCTATCGCTCGTCATGAAATACGATCTGCCTAAATTCAGGGTTAACGCATTGCCTAAGTAGTAGAAGCTCCTAATGAAGAACGGTTGATCAAGGCCCCTTAGTTTGAGCTGCGTTTCTACCATTGAGTCTATTAGCTTTCTAAGCTCCTCTGGCGGTAGGCCTTTGTAAGCCGGATTGTTTTGTACGTACGTTGCTACATTGAACTGTATTTCGCTCTTAATTATCTCGTCAACGTAACCACCAGCGTTCGCTATTAGGATCGTTATGTAGGTAGCTATAACGACTACAAGAAAGAGCATTAGTACTCTCTTGAATATGTACTTGACTATCTTAGGTATCAACTGCTATTCCCATCTTAGGATGTGTATTTTAATAATCTTTCTCTGTTCAAATATATAGTTTACGTTATGCTTTTTGAGATAAAAAGACATTAATTTAAGCTCTATAACTATAATGTAGGAGATGGAGCGAATCATCGAACAACTCATCTATTTTGAAACGTTCCTCCTTAAGCGTGAGCAAGCTGAAACTGCTCTACATGAGGAATTCCGCTATCTTCTTAGTCCTGTGTAAAAGGTGCGGAAAATGAGAGCGCATCCATTTAAAAAGGGTTTAAGGGCCTTAGGAATAGCTGAGTCCTTTAATAAAAGGTTAGGGAGGAAAAGCGTTCTAGCAGGAGTAGTAATGAGGAAGGATTTGATAATAGACGGTTTTTCCTTTTCAAGGCCTGAGTTGGAGGGTGATGATGCAACGGATAGAGTATTAGAGCTGTATGAGAGGTTAGGGAGAAAGGACATAAACGTAATTATGATTTCAGGAGCTATAATTAGTCTTTACAATATAATCGATTTAAAAAAGGTATATGAGGAGACGAAGGTGCCCCTGATATCCTTAAGCTATAAGGAGAGTAGAGGACTTGAAGACGCTATTAAGAAACACTTTCCAGATAGATGGGAAAGAAAGCTAGAAATGTACAATAAACTTGGAAAAAGGGAAGAAGTCATCTTAAAAACGGGAAAGAAGGTATTCGTTAGGAGATATGGTTTAACTAAGAAAGAAGCCAAAGCGGTAATTAATTCGTTTCTGCTACAAGGAAGATATCCAGAGCCAATTAGGGTTGCTAGCTTGCTTGCATGGTCTATCTTAAGGTACTTAGTCGGCTCTTAAATCTAATACCACTTGAGCGAGTCTAGGCCCTACTTCCCTAACTACTCTTCCGAAAACTACCTTGAATCCGGGTACTTCGGCCTTAGCTTTCTCTATAGGATCCTCTCCTTTTCTATAAGGTATATGTGTGTAATAGTGAATCCAACCTCCCTTTTTCAGAGTTAAAAGGGCTTTAGGTAGAAATTCCTTGGCTTTTTCCGGCAAAGGCATAATTACCCTATCTACTGTGCCCTTCAGATCTTCTGCATGCTTAGAGGAATCTCCAAAAAGCGGAATTACCTTTTCCTCTACCTTATTTAGCCTTATGTTCTCGATCATAAGAGAGTAGGCGTCAGGATTTATTTCAGAGCTGTATACCTTAACTTTCCTCTTCTTCTTGGCTACTATTATAGAATAGGTCCCTACTCCCGCGAACATATTGAAAACGGTCTCTCCCTCCTCTACTAATTTAGCTATCCTAAGCCTCTCGGCGCTAAGTCTAGGGCTAAAGTATACCCTCGTTATATCGACCTTGAAAATACATCCATGCTCTTTGTAAATGGTAACGCTCCTGTTATCGCCAGCTACGTGTTCAAGCTCTCTTATCCTATACTCTCCAGATACGGGGCCTACCTGACACCAAACGCTCTTAACGTTTTTCAACCTACTTATTATCCTCTCTCCAATTACGGACTTGTACTTAGAGAGCTCATCCGGTACCTTAAATATAGCTATATCTCCAATTATATCTAGACCGCTGTATAGCTTACCCAGCTCCTCCTTCGTTAAGATATCTTTCATGAGATCCTTTAACAACCTACCCATTTCTACTCAGCTCTGCTGAGGTAATAATATTGTCCCTTAGCTTTCTGTTCTCTATCTAACCTGCTTCCCGGCTTATTTACCCTCGGCCTACCGGTGTTTAAGTCCCTTCTGTACGTAATGCCCAATTCCCTTAAGAAGAGGTTCATCCCTTCCTCCTTTCCCAATGGCTTACTCGCTTTACCTAACCTTCCAGGCTCTCCACTAAATATTATAAGCGAATCGGAGACTATATCGATAAGCATTACATCGTGATCTATGACTACAGCGGATTTACCCATGTTCTTTACGTATCTTTGAATAGCCTTAGCCATCGCTATCCTGTCCTCTATATCCGTGAAGGCGGAAGGCTCGTCTAAAGCGTAGAGCTCCGCATCTCTAAGTAAACATATCGTAACTGCTACCTTTTGAAGCTCTCCGCCGCTTAAGCTCCTCACCTCTTTTTCTAGGAGACGATCTACGCCGAGAGGCTTGATAAGCTGCGACATGTTTTGACTAGATGACCATTTATCTTTCAAAGTAGTATCTAGTAGCTCTTGAACGGTGCCTTCGAAATCCGGAGATAGATATTGGGGCTTGTACGAAATTTTAACCTTCATCTCCACCTTTCCCTCATCTGGCTTTAAGATCCCGGCTAACATCTTTAGGAAGGTAGTTTTGCCTAAAGCGTTGGCTCCTAGAACTCCTACAACCTGCCCCTCCCTTATGC
>CAYQTV010000132.1:0-3260 GCA_964420525.1 uncultured Nitrososphaerales archaeon
GATTCCCGCTGAAATTAGGAGTAAGATAGGGCTTAAAGAAGGAGAGGAGGTAGAGATCTACCTCGATGAATCCGGAAAGATATTGATAGAGAGGGTGAAAGCCAGGAGGAAGACCTTCGTATACGGGAAAAAGCTCCTACCTGAAGAGATAGATAGGATAATCGAGAAGGGGATTTTGGAGG
This sequence comes from uncultured Nitrososphaerales archaeon, assembly GCA_964420525.1. GTDB lineage: Archaea > Thermoproteota > Nitrososphaeria > Conexivisphaerales > CALBHZ01 > CALBHZ01. The sequence continues at coordinate 183 of CAYQTV010000132.1, forward strand.
TCCTCAAATGAAGGCCGTTATAGATACCAACGTCTTAATTTACGATACCTTTAGGGATAGCGTTTTTCACGATAAAGCTCGTTCCCTACTGGATAGGCTTGAAGAATGGATAATTCCTTTAATCGTAATCTATGAATACGTCTGGTTCATGAAGGGGCTTGGAATGGACGTAAAGAGCTCAGTTGAGAAAACGAAGGAATATCTGCTTCAACCGAAGAGCAACGTAATCGTAGAGGAAGTTAGCGATTTAATTAAAGCTCTAGATCTAATCTCATCTGAGGGATTATCTCTATCTAGGTTTAACGACAAGGTGGTCCTCTCGATTGCTTCTAAGATAGGGTGTATAGCCACCTTTGACGATAAGTTGAGGAAACAGGCTTTAACAAGAGGGTTAATAGTATTACCTCAAGAGATGTAGGAGGATGGTGAACTGGAAGGTATGAAGGGAGGATCCGACAATCCCTCGACCGTCCCTGTAGTAAGAAGAGAAGTAGAATTCATGATAGTATACGATAACGAAGCTTTGAGAGGATTTAAAAGCGGATGGGGCTTTTCCTGCTACATTAAGGAGAAGGGAGTACTCTTCGATACCGGAGCGGATCTAGATAACCTCATGTACAATATGGAGAAGCTCTCAATACATCCTAAGGAAATCAAGAAGATCGTCCTTTCCCACGAACATGGAGATCACACTGGAGGTATAGGGATCGTAGAGTACTGTGGAGATGTAGAGGTATTCATCCTCCGATCCTTCTCTAAATGGTTTAAGGAAAGACTAGCCTCTTATCCAAACGTGAACATCGTTGAAGTAAGAGAGGAAGAAACAGTTTGCGATGACGTTTTCACTACGGGAGAGCTTGGATTATTTACGAAAGAGCAATCGCTAATCATTGAGACGAAAAAGGGAGTAGTTGTCGTAACGGGCTGTTCACATCCAGGGCTAGAAAGCATATTAGCGAAAGCTAAGAAGTTTGGTAGAGTCTATGGAGTAATTGGAGGCTTTCATGGATTTAGTAAATTGGGGTTGTTAAAGGAGATGAGCCTGATAGTTCCCTGCCATTGTACGGCTAGGAAAAAGGAGATCTTGAACCTCTATCCTAAGACAAGCGTAAGATGTTCAGCGGGCTTTACGATAAGGGTTTAAATTAATTAAACCAGGTTTTTACTCAATACTCTATAGTAACACTTTATTTTAAAAAAGTAACACTTATAAGGACTGACAATGGCATTTAAGGCGAGATGAAACTAGGGGTTTTTATCCTCTTAACGGTGATCTTACTATTACCTCCTCTAGCAACAATAGCTACGACTAATGAGAAGCCATTAGTCGTATGCACCACTACCGTTTTAGGCAGTATCGTAAGCGATTTAACTAAAGGCGAGGTAATCGTAGAGGTTATAGCAAGCCCTTCGATCTGCCCGGCTCACTACGACGTTAAACCTAGCGACGTAGACGCTTTCCGTAAGGCAAGCTTAATACTTACACATGGATTTGAACCTTGGGTTAAGGAGTTAAGGGAGGCGTCGAAAACTCAAGCCCCCATAGTGGAAATTAAGGGCCCTTGGAATATCCCTAGTAAACTAAAGGAAGTTTACAGGAAGGTCGCTAAAGCCCTTCAAGACAACTTAAAGCTTAACGTAAATGAAAGGCTTGAAAGATGTTTAAAGGGCATCGATGAAACCGAAGCATGGCTTAAGGATTACGCATCTGAGAACGGCTTTGTGGAAAAGCCTATCGTATGCATGCTTTGGCAAAGGCCCTTCCTAAGCTACTTAGGCTTCAAGGTAGTTGCTTCCTTTAAACCTCCTGAAATGGTATCGATGAAGGAATACGAAGCTGTTTTAGCTAACGCTACGCGTGAAGGAGCTGTTTTAGTCGTAGATAACTTACAAAGCGGAACCGAGTTAGGAGAGAAGATAGCGAGGGAGATAGGAGCGGTAGAGGTCGCTTTAACTAACTTTCCGGGAACAGCGCCAAACCTCAATAACGTTACTCAGGTAATGAAATATAACGCTAAGCTATTAGCTCAAGCTTTGAAGGAGGCGAGCGTCGTTAAAGAAACGGTAAAGCTTAGAAATGAAGTGGAGATGTGGAAGGCGGGAGCTTTAATAGCGTCGGTTGTAGCGTTAATCTTCGTAGCGATAACCGTAGCTCTAGCCCTCAAGTTAAGGAAGGGGAGGTAAGCCTTGATTTCAGGGCTTTCCTTAGATGAGGCCGCCAAGCTACATGGACATAAAGGACCGTGGCTAGTCCTAGGTTATAAAGCGGGCCTTAGAGCTAACGAAGTCTTAAAGCCCAATACCGAACACGACCTCTTCTGTAGAGCCTATACCCCTTTAAAAACCCCTTATACCTGTGCGTTAGATGGAATTCAAGCGTCAACGAGATGTACGTTGGGGAAGCTGTCTATAGAGGTAGTAAAATCGGAGGTTAATGAGATTAAGTTCGTCTTCCTCGATAAAAGAACTGGAAGGAAGCTCGAAGTTAAATTGAAAGAGGGAGTTGCGAGCTTAATAGAGGAGATGATCTCTAAAAGAGGCTTAAGCGAAGCGGCTAAAGCCATCGAGGACGAGGAGATATGCGAGCTTTTCGAGGAGAAGCTCTACGATTAAGTAGCGTATGGGTAGCGTACTCTGGATCTGGAAGGCCCGCTATTAAGGACGTATCGTTAACTGTAGGGATGGGTAAGTTCGTGCTCCTCACCGGACCCAACGGCGCTGGCAAAACCACGCTGGTAGAGACGTGTTTAGGAATTCTCAAGCCGTTAAAGGGCGTAGCGGAGCTCTTAGGCGTTAATACTAAGAGCATAAAGGTCGTTGAAGTTAGAAAGCTATGTAGCTACGTACCTCAAGATTTCATGAGGCCTCCTTACGAGTTCTATACGGCAGGTCACGTTATAAAGCTAGGCTTAGCACCTCTAAGGCCTCCTCTCCCCTATGCGGATAGCCTCAACGATCGAGTTGAGGAAATCGCGAGCCTCTTAGGGATAAGGGATTTGCTCGATAAGCCCATAGGGGCTTTAAGCGGAGGACAGCAACAAAAGGTCTTCATCGCTCGCGCTCTAGTTCGTAAGCCTA
>CAYQTV010000133.1:0-3255 GCA_964420525.1 uncultured Nitrososphaerales archaeon
AGGGTGGAACCTACATCCCTTAGGAGGATCTATGAGGCTTGGAGGTTCTCCTGGAGGGACATCTCTATACCTCCTTCTGTTTTCTGGATCCGGATCAGGGATAGCATTTAGTAACGCTTTAGTATACGGATGCAAGGGCTCCTTCAGTAAGGAGGTTGTTGAAGCCATTTCCACCATATGGCCAGCATACATTATGGCGATCCTATCCGAGAAATATCGCGTAGTTGCTATATCGTGAGTTATGTACATAAAGCTTATTTCGTGCTTCTTTTGTAACTCCCTCATTAGCGTTAGTATATCTACCCTTACCGAAGCATCTAACATGGAAACGGGCTCATCGGCGATAACGAGCTTCGGCTTAAGTATTAAAGCTCTAGCTATCGCAATCCTCTGTAGCTGGCCTCCGCTAAGCATATGCGGATATTTAAATGCAAATTCCTCTGGATCGAGCTTGACGTCTCTAAGAGCATTGTATATCCTCTCCCTTATCTCCTCTTCCTCCTTCGTAACTTTATTGACGATTAAGGGCTCTTTTAAGATCCTGTATATCGAAAAATGAGAGGCGAAAGCTCCGAATGGATCCTGTTGTATTAAGCTCGTCTCCTTCCTATACCACCTTAGATCGTCTCGTTTTAGCCTAGTTATATCTCTTCCTTCGAAATATATATGTCCATCGGTTGGCTCGTAAAGCCTAAGTATGGTCTTTCCAAGCGTGGTTTTCCCACTTCCGCTTTCCCCTACTATGGATATCGCTTCTCCCTTATCAAGTTGAAAGCTCACGCCATCGACGGCTTTAACATATTGTTTTTTACCGAATAAACCCTTCCTTACCTCAAACCACTTTTTTAGTTCTCTCACATCTAATAACAACGGTTCTCACCCGTAAAGCCAACACTTCACCATATGGCCGTTTACATCAATAGATGGAGGCTCCTTCTCTCTACAGATATCCTTCACGTAGGGACATCTAGGGTGGAACCTACATCCCTTAGGAGGATCTATGAGGCTTGGAGGTTCTCCTGGAAGCGATCTAAGCTCTTTATCCTCCCTCAAGGTGGGTACGCTTGCCATTAACGACTTCGCGTAAGGATGTAACGGTTCTTTGTAGAATTCGCTTGCTCTACTTAGTTCAACGATCTGTCCGGCATACATCGTTGCCACCTTATCGGCGAGCTCGCTCGATAGTCCTATGTCATGAGTAATCAATATATAACTGAATTTCTTCTCGGCCTTTAACCTCTTAAGCATGTTCATAATATTCGCCTGAGTTATAACATCGAGGGCGGATGTAGGTTCATCGAGTATTATTATTTCAGGATCGGTTACTAACGACATAGCTATAACAACTCTTTGTCTCATACCCCCGCTTAGCTCAAAGGGGTATCTATTTACGAAGCTCTCTGGAATGCCTACGGCCTTTATCATCTTCTTCGCTATTTCTAGAGCTTCCCTTTTGCTCATCTTCTTATGGAGAATTAGAGGCTCCGCTACTTGATCTCCAACCTTTAGTACGGGGTTAAGCGCGTTAAGCGCTCCTTGAAAAACCATGGAGATCTTCTTCCACCTTATTTTATTATTGAAGTCCTCATCTCTTAAGCTCATTACCTCTATGCCGTCTATCGTTATATTTCCGCTATACTTTTCAACGTTTCTAGGTAACAGCCTAATGAGGCACCGAGCAGTTGAGCTCTTTCCGCAGCCTGACTCTCCAACTATAGCTAAGGTTTCCCCTCTATTTAAATCGAAGTCGACATCATCTACGGCTCTCACTATTCCTTTTCTACTCCTATAATACAGCTTTAAACCCCTTACAGATAGGATGGGGAGGCTCATATTTCCCTTAGCCTCGGATTAACGATCTTATCGAGCGCTAACCCTATTTGTGCAAACGAAAAGGCAGTTAACACTAGTAATGCCGAAGGCTCTAATACCCAGTAGTAAAGCCCCTTATAGAGCGCTCCGTTTTCCAAGGCATCGTGAAGTAGCTTCCCCCACGTCGGTAACAACGGATCTCCTAAACCGAAGAAGGATAAGACGGCTTCGAGGAAGACGAAATCGGGCACGCTTAATATTATGCTAGGTATAACCGGAGGAAGCATCTTCGGAATCATATAGAGGAAGACTATCCTTAAGCTGCTTGCTCCGTATGCTTGAGCTGCTTCTATATACGGATAAGTCTTTATCTGCATAGCTAACGCTCTCATGGTTTTAACGTTTGCACCGAATACACTTAGCGCGATTACCACTAATAAAAGGGTCCATATACTTATCCTATAGAAGAGTGATATCATAATTAAAGTGGGCAGGAATGGTAGGACCATATACACTTCAGTTACTCTTTGTAAAACCATATCAACTCTACCACCAAACCAAGCGCTTATCGTAGCTATTATTAGCTGCATCAATACTATCAAGGTCGCGGCGGTTATTCCAAAGGATAATGCTACCGGAGTGCCCCAGATTAGGGCGATAGATAACGGTCTCCTCAAGTGATCGGTTCCGGTCAATCCGTGAACCTTGCCGTAAATTACCACTTCACAACTTACGTCCTTACTAGTAGCGTTTGTTAGTGCTTCCAATTTTACCTTATAACCTCCCTTTAAGACCTCCTGCTTCCCCGTATAAGCTAGAAAGAGCGCCTTTTCTATCGTTATAGAGAAGTTAGGCTTTGCCCCCAGCCTTTCTTCTACATGCTTCTCTAAACTAGCTTCCAAGTCGAGCTTGTTAGTTATGTATATCCTATTCTCCCCCTTCTTTATCCTATACTTCCCAAGGAAGATGAGATCACCATCTGGTCTAAGAAGGCTTGCCTTAAGGTAGAACGGTTTAGTTACATTGGAATTTACGAATAATATTATTTCCGATGGAAAATCGTCATAATAGTACTCGAAGCTATACTCGAATACGAGCTCCGATCTTCCTCCATCTTTAACTACCTTGCCCTCTCCAGATAGGTATATGCTCTTAGGTAACTTCTTATCGGAGAAGTAATTGATCCACTCCGGAGCTGCGTTCTTAGGGTTCTTAATCCAGTACTCACTCTCCCTCCACTGCTCTACGGCTTTATCGTACGGTATCGCTACTACAGCGTATATAGAGATAGAAACGAGGACGATTATTATTGCTAATCCTAAAACGGCTCCCTTATATCTTAAAAGCTCCCTTACGGTACCCTTTAAGCCGAATTCGGCGGAACTCATCTGCCTGCCGCCCCTATTCTAGGATCTAGGAAGCCGTAGATTATATCGAGTATTA
>CAYQTV010000134.1:0-3243 GCA_964420525.1 uncultured Nitrososphaerales archaeon
GGCTTGCCCGCTAGCTTTATGGGAATTAAGCCTCGATCCCTTTCTATAAAACTCGCGCTTCGTCCCTTTAAACGACTGAAGTGAACGTTAGATAGGGAAATTGGTATAGCGTATATATCTGATGGGTGAGGTTTTCCCATAACTTTAAGGACTTTCCTCCGATATGGCTTTAGCTTATCTAGATCCTTAGCGAAAAACCTCGCTCTCTTCAACTTGGATACCTTTGCTCCTCCATTATCTACCTTTATAACGAGAACGTCGAAGTCGTTCTCTGAATACCTGAATTTAGATCTATAGAGATCTAAGAGCTCTTGCGCGTGTACTGGGGAAAAGGGAATTCCTTCCTCGGTTAAGAGTTTAAGCTTCTCCCTTAACCTCTTCAAGGCTTTATCGTAAGCCTTTGATAAAGTTAAACCCCTACCGCTTTCTATTAAGTAAAGGTGAGGAGCGGTGTAGTATATGGGGAAGGGAAGGCGAGCTTCTATCCTTCCAATTAACCTTACGCCTAACTTGACTTTTTTCAATACCAAGCCTTCCCAGTAAATCCATCCCCTCACTCCCTTACGCAACGACGTTTTATTGAACAGGTAAAAGAGCGGAACTAAGGAAAGTATAGGATGGAGAGCGGGCATTAAAAGTAGCAGTATGTAAAGCGTGTAAGTCCTTCCCCTTCTAGTAATTGCGTTGTATATCGATAGCGAGGTCAGTATGGATATTGGAAGGTAGAGGAGCGGAACTAAGGGGTTTTGGTTAACCTTATAGATCAAGTGGAGGAGGAATATCGTCGTTAAAAAGGATATAGGTATGAGTAGGTACCTGAGGAGCTTGAAGATCATATAAACCCCTCGTTAGTTATGACGACTTCGACATTTCTAGAGTAAGGAGGCATTAGTAAATGACGATGTACTATTATAGCTCTCCTTTGTTCAGAGCATTTAGATCCCTTAGTTAAGTTGACCATCTCATAGCTGAACTTGAAGTCATATCCCACTATTTTACCTCCATATGGCTTGCCTCTCTCATAAGGATTAGATGGATTCTCGGATGTATGGTTTATAGCTAATATCGCTATGTTGAGTGAATTGCATAATTTTTGGGCTTGTGATAGGAGCATAGCTAACGTAGCCGATCTAGCTGGGAGATCTTGCGTAGATATAAAGGTGCTTTTAAAGGGCATAGATAGGGAGTCGTAGATCAGTATATCGGCTTTAACGCTTTTAATGAGCTCCCCAAGAGGAGAGGATAAAACGTCCACTATCATGCCTGGCAACATCCTAACTTCCACCCTTCCTCCGGAGGAGCTAGATATATCGGCTCTTATTCCGTGTATATGTAGTATATCGCGTATATACGGAGAGGATATGATGTAAATGGCCGGCTCCTTTTCCCTCTCATAGCTTAAGTTAACGTCGGGAGATATTATCCAGAGGATAGCTTGTATTTTAGATTGATCTATGGGCATTTTCAATTGAGAGAAAAGAGCTTCTAAAGCCGCCTTTACCTCGGACGCTTTCTTCCTTTTAATATCCCTCTCCACCTTTGACCACACCACCTTTATCTGTTTCCCAAACCTTTTGTTAAAGGAAGGAAGCCATCCTAGAAGGTGTTTATAGCTTTGTTCCGTATCGAGGATAACCGCGCTTCTACCTCTAGATACCACGTAACAGGCTATCTGTAACGCTAATAAGCTCTTTCCTACCCCTTTTTCTCCGAAGATTTGCGTTAGGGCTCCTCTAGCTAAGCCTCCTCCTAAAGCTTCATCTACCTTATCGCTTCCGGTTTTAATGAACTCTTGAACATTATATCGTTGCATATATGGTAATATAGGTGAGCAATTGGATTAACCTGTGGGCATAAAATGTTACAATGGAAAGCTAAAAATAGGGAAGCGTTCTGTCCGTAGAGGAAATGAAGGGAAGGCTAGAGGAGGTAATTAGCAAAGCTCTATACGGCGACGATCCTTCGCTATACGTTGTAGAGTATAGGGATCGAGATGAGATAGTGAGGTGCGGCCTTTCAGAGTTCTTAAAGAGGTCCGAGAAGTTTACGGTAATACCTGCTTCTAGGATCGTTCGTATAAAGAGGAGAGGGAAGGTAGTTTTTGAAAGGACCAAATAAGCTATACCTCATATATCTCTCCGTCTTCATTTCCACTTTAGGACTATTTCCCTTTATGTTAGCTCTCCTCGCGAAAAAGTAGATCTCCTTAAGATATACGTAATTGGCTTAATTTGGGGTTTGCGTCCTTAGTACTTTTACCGTTGACCTCTACCAAATAATCGGCTTACTGTTCTCGTCCTTTGGCCTCTTAAGGCTAGTAGGATTTTACTTAGTTAACTACGTTCATAGGAAGAGAGTTGTTTTGATCATAATTTTACTTCGGGATTTAGCCTTAGCATCTTAATATCGGTACTATACGGTGCCGTGTCTCACTTACTGCTATTCTCCATTTTTAGGACCTCTACTAGGGCTCTTCTTCCCCCATATCTTTAGAGGTGGTGGTAAAGAGAGAGGAGGGAGCGCTATTGGCCCCGTAGGCGTATTCGAAGGGTTATTTGAAATCGGGTTTATAATGGGCCCTATGCTCGGAGGACTTCTCGCCTCTTATGAGGAAAGGCTTCCTTATGTAGTAATGGGGCTTATAACCTTAGCCCCATATTTACCTCAAGAGGAACCGTGAAAGCTTATAACTAGCGTACGCAAATAAGTATGAAAAATTGGAGAAGAGGTTCGTCGATTGGAATGAGTTTGGAAGGTTGGTTGAGAAGTTAAGCGAGGTTCTCAAAGGGGTTAAAGTAGATCTTGTAGTAGGAATTGCTAGAGGGGGCTTACCCGTATCTCTAGTAATCGCAGATAGGTTAGGGGTTCCGGTCGATTTCATAAATATAAAGTCTTATAGAGCTGTCGGGATAAGGGATAGGCCCGTTATATTATCTACACTTTCCGAAAACGTAAAGGATAAAGTCGTCTTAGTAGTAGACGATTTGATAGATGAGGGAGACACGATGATGACTGTTATAGAACACTTGAAAGAGAGGCATTCTCCGAAGAAGATATACACCGCTACGCTTTTCATAAAACCATGGAGTAAGTTTAAGCCCGATTTCTACCTAGAAATAGTAGATAAGTGGATAGTTTTTCCTTGGGAGAGAATGGAATTTGGCAATTAAGTTTATAGCTGTTAGAGGGGTTTAGTTTAGCGTTGGAAGAGGACATAAAGATAGGATATGAAGGGTTGAGACT
>CAYQTV010000135.1:0-3239 GCA_964420525.1 uncultured Nitrososphaerales archaeon
ATCTTGAAGATAGGGTATCTGAAGTTGTGAGAAAATACAAGCTCAGAGTTCTAGGCCCCAACACCGTGGGCCTCGTGGATACGTATTCTGGAGTAGATACCCTGTTTACCCCTCGGGTTAAGAGGACGGAGAGGGGGGAGGAGCTAGTTAACGTACTGGAGCTTAATAGAGGAAACGTAGCGATAATAGCTCAGAGCGGAGCCTTAGGAGTAAGCATCGCCGATTGTTTGTCCGAGGAAAACGTGGGAATTAGGGCTTTCGTGAACGTAGGAAATCAGCTAGATATATCGGTTGAAGAGCTTCTTGAGGACTTCTCCGAGGATGAGAGGACGAAGGTCGTCATGTTGTACTTAGAGGGGGTAAGGGATGGAAGGAGCTTTGTGGAGAAGGCCCGTTTAGCATCCTCTAGGAAGCCTGTGATAGTACTTAAAGCGGGGAAGACGGATGTGGGGGTTAAATCCGCCCTCACCCATACAGCGAGCATAGCCGGAGATATCGAGGTTTACAAGGGAGCCTTTAAACAAGCCAGACTAATAGAGGCGGAGGATTTGGAAGAATTCATGGACTTCGGAAAGGTGTATAGTATGCAAAGGCCGAGCAGGGGAGGGAGGTTGTTTATCTTAAGCAATTCGGGAGGGATGATCGTGATCGCTTCAGATGCCGCTTCCCTATATGGGCTCCAGATGCCTCCTTTGAGCGAAGAACGCCTTAACGAGTTAGAGGAGCTGAAGAGGAAGGGGATTATACCGAAGTTCGTTTCGCTTTCAAACCCCTTAGATTTAACGGCTTCAGTATCTACCGAGGGCTTTATCAGGGCTTTTGAAGTTATTTCCCAAGACCCCAATTACGACATGTTCTTGATCATCCCAGTCCACTCAACGCCTACCTTAAATGAGAGAGCTATACAAGAAATAGCGAAGATTGCGAAGGAACATGAGAAAGCTGTAGCTATTTGTGAAGTAGGAGGATCTCCCTGGTCTAAGCTATTTAGAAGGATTTCGAATGAATATGGTATTCCCTCATACCCAACTCCCGAAAGGGCAGTCAGGGCCTTACATGCTCTAACCCTATATAGTGGAGCTAAAGAGGACCGAGTCGCTTTAAAGGAATTCATCTAGCTTTTTAGTCTTAGATTTCGCTTCGAGCTCTCTATTAAGCTCTTCCATGAACTTCTTCATTAACTTCATCTTCCTTAACGAGAAGTAGAGGTAGGCCGTATCTGTGCTCGACTTCGTAGCCAGAACTACTACTCTTCCCGGAAGCTTCCTGCCCGTCCTACCTTTCCTCTGTATCAGCCTAATCTCGCTCGGAACGGGTTCGTAGAACACAACCATATTACATTCAGCTACGTCTAGGCCTTCTTCGGCTATGCTCGTAGCAACTAAGATGTTCAACTTGCCGTTCTTGAAGTCGTTTAGGATGGCGAGCTGCTCCCTCTGCCTCAGCCCTGGATCTCCGTATCTGGAGGCCTGTCCGATAAACCTCTCAGCCTTATAGCCTAAAGCAGTGAGCCTATCTACGAGATCTCTAGCTGTATCCCTGTATTGAGTGAAGATCAGAATTCTGCTCTTAGGCTCTCTCTTCAGCTGATCATCTACGATATCTATTAATTCGTTGACCTTAGGATGTTCCATTCCCTTAGCCTCCTCGATTAGCTTCATTAGCTGAGGATACTGCTCATCTGAAACGATTATCCTATGACCTCGGCTATACTCGTTCTTTATCCTTTGTATAAATGAATATAGTTGATCAATTCCTTGACTCTCGATTAATTCAATAGCCATAAATAAGGCCATTGCCGCCGATGCTTGACCTATCGCCTCGTAATAAGACCCCAGCTTTTCCCCCTTTTCTATCTTATCGCTTAACCTCTCCATTAAATCAAGTATCTCTTTCTTAGATGGATCCTTATCATATATGAACTCGTTAGTTAATAGCCACTCAATTCTCCTCTTAAGCATCTCCCTTAAGACCTTCCTTATCTCCTTATACTCATCCGGCAGGGATACCTTCTTCCATTCTATCTTAACCGGAACGATGTACGGCTTTACGTCCTCGTCCTCCTCATCTCTCACCTCGATTTTCTCGATGTACAGATTTTCGCATACCTCCTTTATCCTATCCTTCTCCGAGCCAGGGCTCGCCGTTAAAGCTAGAATTCTCCCCTTAGGGTTAACGAGCCTATATGCCTTCGCGATCCTTACGTATTGGTAATCTCCTCTAGCCCTATGAGCCTCGTCAAATATTAGAAGTGAGAAATCCCTTAAATCTACCCTTCTAGCCTCTACATCGTTAGCTAGAGCTTGAGGAGTTGCGAATAAGATCTTCGCCGTTCTATAGATCCATTCTCTCTGTGCGGGAGGTATGGAGCCAGTAATAACGGCGAAATCATATCGACTTAACTTTAGAAGCTCTCTAAACGTTTCGTAATGTTGTTGAACTAAAGGCCTTGTCGGCGCTAAAAACAGTACCTTACCTTTATCGATGTAGAATAAAGAGGTTAAGAGAGCAATTACGGTCTTACCTAAGGCCGTAGGTAGGACGACCAAGGTGTTTCTTTGAGACGCGCTCTTCGCTAAGTTATCTTGATAAATCCTATACTCTAAAGCTCCATCTCTTAATAGAGGATGAGCGAAGTACCCGTTGTCGTTCCTTATCATTATAACAATTGTTCTACTCCGTTAAGCTCTTTATACTTTATGTAACGTTTTAAAATATATTAATATAGTAACCTTTTTAAGCCGTTAGTATCTCAAGTAATTAGAGTTGAAGTTTAGAGGAATCGACCCCGTGATAGCAACGTTAATACTAATCATTATAGCCGTCGTAGCTGGAGTTGCCGTATACGGGCTCGTAACAGGACTTGTTGCTCAGACCACTACTCAGCAATCGCCGGGTAGCATAGTGATAGACGGAGCTTCGGTAAAGATAAGCGGAAGTGATAATGTACAAGTAGTTGTAAGGAACATAGGTATACGAGATGAGACCGTAACCGCCGTCTATGTATTAAACGCTACGGATCAGTCCCTATTGGGTGCTGCTACTTCCGATATATCAGGTTCAAGTATCCCTCAAGGAAGGAGTAACCTCGTTAAAGCTACGGTCAGCTTATCGGGAGTTTCTTCGGGGGATTGGGTAATAGTAAAGGTAGTAACTAGCGATGGAGCTTCCGCGACATATAAAGTGCAAACATCGTCTTAGCGATTTGTAATGGGCCCGTCGTCCCTAAAGCATAACTT
>CAYQTV010000136.1:0-3225 GCA_964420525.1 uncultured Nitrososphaerales archaeon
CGGGCTTTCATATGAAGAAATTAGAAGAAGGCTTAAGGGTTACGATAGCGTCGCATGGACTCACTATGAAGTTGTTGAGGCTATAAACGCTGGAAAGGCCAACGCCGGCATAACCTTACGACATGTAGCCGAATCTTACGGCCTTAATTTCTTAAGCCTAAAATGGGAGGAATACGATATAGCGGTAAACGTAGATAGCCTAAGGAAGAGGGCGGTTAAAGAGCTATTAGGTCTTTTAAAAAGCGATAAGCTCCTCTCAATTTTAAAAGAAGCTAAAGGCTATAAACCAAAAGAGGATATAGGGAGGGAAATCGAGGTTTAACCTTCCCAAATAATTTCTCCTAGATCTTTACCCGCTCTATACCCCACCATCCTCGTTAGGTGCTCCTTAAACTCCTCCGACCTTAGTACTTGTAAAAACTTAGAGGTGCTTCTTTTCCTCAAGCTTTCCTTCCTTATTAGGAAATCGTATTTTTCCCAACCTAAGCTTATGAAATCTAACTCGTAGGCATCAGCAACGTACCTTATACCTATCCCCGCGTCGGCTCTACCGTGCTTTACACATGCCGCTACGGCGCTATGGGTTTTCACCTCCGTATAATATCCCTTTATCTTATCCCTAATTTCCTCAAGGCTTCCCACTTCTCTGCTTAGTAGAAAATCTAAGAGGGCTCTAGTCCCGGAACCTTTCGTTCTATTTACTATCACTACGTCATCTCTTAAGAAGTCCTTAACGCTTTTAATCCCCTTAGGATTTCCTTTGGCTACTATTATCCCTTGTTCTCTTTCATATCCTCTAACTAAGACCGAGTTCTCAACCTTAAGCTCGTTTAAGAAGGGAACGTTGTATTCCATCGATTTAACATCTAGTAAATGAGTACCTGCGATATCGCCATAACCTTTAGCTACGGATTTTATCCCCTCCAAAGAACCCACGTTAACGATTTTAAAGCCACACCCTAACTTCTTTAAAATAAATTCTACGGCGACATCGTGACTTCCAACTAAATAGAGATCGGCTGGCTTATATTCTATAGCAAATAAGCTTACCTCTACCTCCTCTCCTTCCTCTAAAAATTCAATATTCTCCGGAACCGTGATATAGCCGTCTGATAAAGAGAGAGACGATATAGATCCGCTCTCAGCGAACATTGGAAAAGCCACAATGTCCTCTGTTCCTTTTACAAGGCTTACGGGATAGAACCCTCTCCTTCCCTTAGCGCCCTCTACTCTAATTGCTAACTTCGCCTTAATCGTCTTCCTCTCCTCTTCCTTTAGCCCGCTTAACTTCCTCATGATAGGCCTAACTATCAGATCGTAGATCATTAAAGCTGAGTTTGGATATCCCGGAAGTCCAAAGATAGGCTTCTTATTTCTGGATACCGCAATAACTGTCGGTTTTCCGGGTTTAACTTTAAGGCCGTGAACTATTATGCCAGGAGGTCCAAGCTTATCCAGAACTTGATAGGTTAAATCGGCTAAGCCGGCCGAAGTCCCTCCAGATATGATAACAACGTCGAACTCCTCCTCAGCATGGATCAACCTTTCCTCTATTTCCTCTACGTCATCCCTAACTATGCCTAGGCTAGTGGGTATGCCGCCATCCTTAAGAACCGCTGAATATATGCTGTACGTATTTACATCGTAAATGCGTCCGAAAGCAAGCTTATCCCCAGGAGCTATGAGCTCGTTTCCGCTTGAAATTATAGCGACTTTAGGTCTCTTATACACTCTAACCTTATTCCTTCCGATAGCCGCTAAAACTCCTACCTCCCTCTCTAGTAGAACGGTCCCCTCCCTTAAGATCAGCTCTCCTAGCCTTATATCTGAGCCAGCCGATGCAACGTTCTCATTAGGAGCTAATGAACGGTATATCAGAATACGATCTCCCTCTCTTTTAGTGAATTCAACCGGTACAACCGCATCGCTTCCCTTAGGCAGGGGAGCTCCCGTAGCTATCTCAACCGCCTCTCCTTCTCCTACCTCTCTTTTAGGCTCCTCCCCAGCCTCAACCTTACCAATAACTTTGAGGGATACAGGCCTGTTTTCAAAAGCTCCAAACGTATCCACAGCTCTAACCGCATAGCCGTCCATCGTAGCTCTATCGAACGGTGGTACGTCTACGCTCGAATAGACGTCTTCAGCTAGTACCCTACCTACGGCCTCCTCCAAGCTCACCTCCTCTACCCCTAAGGGCCTCAACGGAACGAGCTCCTCAATCCTCCTAAGCGCTTCCTCGGGAACCACTAATTCATGGAATATGATCCTCTTACTCAACCTCCTCAATCCCCCTTAACAGAACCACTTCCACCTCCTCACCCTCATCATAGCCTTCTACATCCTCGGGAACCACTAATATGCCATTTCCCCTAGTTAAGGTAGACAGAATACCGGAACCTGTTACGGCTAGGGGTTCGATGAAGATTTCCTTCCCTTTCCTAAAAACCCTAACTCTGACATATGATCTAACGTTCACAGGAGCAACGAGCTTCCTAGTCAATATTCCCTTAACTTTAGATATAGGCAAAGGCTTCATTCCCATAAGCCTTTCCAATACCGGTTTAAGCAAAGCTTCAAATCCTACGCTGCTCGCAACCGGATAGCCTGATAACATTACGATTAACTTCCCGTTTACTACACATAAGCTAGTTGGCTTCCCGGGTCTTATGGCTAATCCGCGTATCAATAGCTCCGGATTAAGCCTTTTAACGGCCTCTACCGTCTTATCCCTCTTGCCTATAGAGACTCCTCCAGTCGTAACAACTACATCGTAATTATTTAGACTATTCAGGATAGCCTTATAGATGACTAAAGGATCATCCGGAAGGATTCCCTTATAGCTAACTTCAGCCCCAATATTTTCCAGAAGGCTTTTCAAAACGAACTTAGAGCTGTTAATTATCTTATCTTCTAAAGGCCCATCTACTTCATCTAAATCGATCAGCTCGTTTCCTATGTTAAACAAAGCCACCTTAGGTTTTCTAACTACCTTCACCTTTTTAACTCCAATAGATGCTAGCACCCCTAGATCCCACGCTTGTATGATCCTACCCCTTTCCCCGATCAACTCTCCTATTCTTACATCCTCCCCTTTTACCGATACATTTCCAAACTTCGGAACGGGTTTGTAGACTTCAATAACGTCGTTTATTCTCTTGGTATCCTCGTAAGGTACAACCGCATCGCTTCCCTTAGGCAGGGGAGCTCCCGTAGCTATCTCAACCG
>CAYQTV010000137.1:0-3217 GCA_964420525.1 uncultured Nitrososphaerales archaeon
GGTCGCCCGTTCGAGTCGGGCCGGCGGCGCCAGTATTTCTAAAGCTTTTTATAGAGAGTTTTTAAGTCTAGCATCTTTAGTATGTTGGAGCGGAAAAATGAAAGGATGGACGGGCCTAGCACTTAGGGTGGATTTAACTAAAAGGAAATACCTAGCGACTAAAATCAATCCGGATTACCTAAAGGAGTTCCTAGGAGGCAGGGGATTAGCGATCAGGTTCTTATGGGAAGAACTCCCGATGGACACAGATCCTTTATCTCCTGAAAACATGTTAATATTCTCTACAGGACCTCTTACCGGCTTACCTTTACCGAGTAGCGGCAAGCTAGTAGTCGCTTCGAAAAGCCCGTTGACGAACGGCTACGGTGATGGCAATTTGGGAAGCAACGCAGCTGTAGCTTTAAGGAAAGCGGGTTACGATGTATTGATAATTACCGGTAAAGCCGAAAAGCCCGTTTACCTACTAATCGATAACGATAAAGTAGAGTTTAAAAACGCCATCGATTTATGGGGACTTTCAACTTTTGAAGTAGAGGAAAGGCTTAAGATGGAGAATGGAGATAGCGTAGGGATCCTTACTATAGGTCCAGCTGGTGAGAACTTAGTTAAGTTCTCAACCATTACTTCTCAAAAGGGGAGGTCTGGAGGTAGACCTGGGATGGGCGCCGTTATGGGTTCTAAGAACTTGAAAGCTATAGTTATAAGGGGAACGAAGCCGATCCGAGTGTATGATAATGATGAACTAAGGAGGTTAGCGGAGGAATGCTACTCCAAAATACAGAGAAGTGATAACTATTCCTTTTGGATAAGGCAAGGAACAATGTCCACTATAGAATGGGCAAATAAAAATTCCGTGCTTCCCACTTATAACTTCAAAGAAGGGATTTTTGAGAGAGAAGAGGAGATAAATGGATATGCTATGGAGAGGATAAAAGTGGATAGAAGAGGTTGTCCTTATTGTACGATGGAATGTGGAAACGTAGTACGCGATTTAGAGGAAAGGGAAAGCGAGCTAGATTATGAAAACGTGGCCATGTTAGGCTCAAATATAGGAATTGGGGATTTAAAGGAGGTTTCAACTTTAAATAGATATGCGGATGAGTATGGCCTCGATACCATATCTTTAGGCAACGTAATAGGCTTCGCTATAGAGGCGTCTAGTAGAGGGCTTTTAAATGAAAAGATAGAATGGGGAGATTATAAGGCGATACTACAGCTCGTAAAGGACATCGCTGAAAGGAAGGGGACCGGCGACCTCTTAGCTGAGGGGGTAAAGAGAGCATCGGAGAGGATAGGCGGCAAGGACTTCGCTATGCATGTAAAGGGCCTTGAAGTCTCGGCTTACGATTGTCATACCGCTATAGGGATGGCGTTAGCTTATGGAACTTCTCCTATAGGAGCTCATCACAAAGATGCGTGGATTATAGGATGGGAGCTAAGTAAGGATAGATTCGGTGTAAGTAGGGAAAAAGTTGAGAAAATTGTAGAGCTACAGAGAATAAGAGGAGGGTTTTTCGAATCCCTGACCGTTTGTAGATTTCCTTGGTTGGAACTGAACATCGAGCTAGAATGGTATCTCAGGTTCTTAAGAGCTTCAACTGGAATAAGCTTCGATATGTCTGAGGTCTACAGGATTTCAGATAGGATTTATACGTTGATAAGGGCGTTCTGGATAAGGGAATTTGGACTGTGGAGGAGAGAGATGGACTACCCCCCAATTAGGTGGTTTAAGGAACCCTTAAACAAAGGCCCGTTTAAGGGAGCTAAGCTCGATCTAAGCTCGTACGATACTCTATTGGATTACTATTATGAGTTGAGGGGGTGGAATAGAAACGGCATTCCTAAAGAGGAAACCCTGGAAAAGCTCAATCTTTCATACGCTAAAGCTATATTGAATCGATCGCGCTAAAACACATTTTAGCTCTATTAAATTATAGCTTTAGGAAAGGGTTACTATAGCAAAATAAAGCGGGCTCCCTTATAGTTCTCTTTAAGGGGAGCTAATCACCTCCTCGATAGGCCTTCTCTTCGTAAGGTTGAACTTCCATAGCGGGGGTATTCTAGAGCGAGCGCGTCAACTAGCTTTAATTTCCTGCGGTACTCCTAATAGCTCGCTGTATTCTTTCCCATCACCGAAGGCGCTCTAAGCCATACGGATCTAATCCCTTAGCCCATGCCCCAAAATATCATGTTCTCCATAGACAGACGCTTTGGAGGGCCCACGTTTGCTCTATATCTTTATAGCTATCAACTAAAGTTCGTCTCCTCACTCTTTACTACGTAAAAGAACCATTATTCTCCAGCACTTGTGGTAGGAGATCTTATACCAGCCCATATTATTTCTCTTATTACTTCATCTGGAATTGGATCCGGCTTAAGACTCTTACGCTACATCTCGTTCCAGTCGCCTTTTTCACGATATCGTATACGTCGGCCTCTATAATCTTCTTTAAATCTCAAAACGTCAAGTTTTACTCTAATAAAGCTTAGATAGCTAACCTATCCTCCACATACAAGCAATAAAGATAGTAGACAAAATGGGGATTAAAGCTATTATAAATCCGAAACCGCCCAGTATTATCACTTCTCCTCCAGTGCCAAATATATCTAAGAATAAGCCAATTACGTAAGGAGATATCATACCCCCTATGCTAGAAGCCATGTTGGATATTCCTAACAGCTTGCTTATATCTCCTCCGACCTTAGCCGCCATCCCCCTAACAATAGGAAGGAGCCCTCTATAGGTAGTAGCTAAAATAGAGCCAGCGATCACTAGAAGGACCTGCGGCACTCTAAAAATCAAGATGGTACATGCTATCGCTAAAATAGAATTTCCAGCAATTATTATTTTACGCTCTCCATACTTATCCGCAAGCTTTCCTAAAAGCAGTCCTAAAACAGTACCTAGTATGTACGCGTAAAATAATAGAGTAGTTACTTCAGTTCTCCCTAGAAGAAACGCCTCCTTCAAATATATTATAAATACCTCGCCCAACCCGCCTAATACGTATCCAATTGAAAAGGCGGATATGAAAACTAAGGCGGTAGCGGAAAAGACCGCCTTACCTTCCCTCTCGGTAACTTCTTTTAGTTCTAAATAGGGATATTTCGAAAACGGAATAATGGGGATGATGGATAGCAAGTAGAATAGTGCAGATAGCAGGATAGCTTGTTGATAACTAGGATTTAACATCGTGTATATGCCGTTCCCTATCCC
>CAYQTV010000138.1:0-3203 GCA_964420525.1 uncultured Nitrososphaerales archaeon
AGAGATCAGCTAGTAGATGAGGTTTATTCTACGATAACTAAATTCTTAGAGGGAAAAGGATGACCAATATTATAGGAATCGACGAGGCCGGTAGAGGATGCGTTATAGGACCTCTTGTAATTGCTGGAGTATCCGTTAATAGAGGCTTAATTAGCTGGTTAATAAGTATAGGGGTAAGAGATTCTAAAAGGTTAACTAGAGAGAGAAGGGAGGAACTTTACGATGAAATTATTTCAAGTGGTATAAAGTACGTCGTTGAGAAAATACCGCCTAGTGAGATCGACGTTTATGTGAGGAGAAAGGTGAAATATGAGAAGTTAAATAAGCTTGAAGCTATCCATATGGCCGAGGTTATAAATAAGCTCGATGGCGATGTAGCGATGATAGACGCGTGTGGAAGCAATATCAATGTATTCTATGATCAAGTAGAGAGAAGGCTTAAGAAAAAAGTGAGGTTAATAATCGCCCATAAAGCGGACAAACTCTACCCTGTGGTTTCTACTGCAAGTATAATAGCTAAGGTAGAAAGAGACAGGGAAATAGAGGCTTTAAAGGATAAGTACGGAGATTTTGGTTCCGGATATCCCTCAGATAGGAAGACAATTGAATTTATTAAAAGCAAGATGAGGGAGGGGGAATTGCCACCTATTATAAGAAAGAGCTGGAGAACTGTGAGGGAGTTAAAAATCCGCTTTTCATAAAGAACAGTTTATCAGGAGTTAAGCCTACTTTTTGAGGAGGAAGTCTAGATGCTATTATTTGAGAAATATGTAAATCGTTTTTTATAAGTTTAATAGCTTCTCTAATTGCTGTAAAATCGTTCAAGCCTTCAAAGGGCTCGTCGATCATGAGTAGTTTAGGATTAAGCGTTAACGCTATAATTAAGCTAAGTATCCTCTTATCTTCCAGCCTAAGCTTCTTCGCCTTTACGTTTTCTAACTCTTTAAAGGGAAATCCGAGTTTATCCATTAAGCTAAATATATTCCTTGGAAGGGAAGGTGTTTCACTAACTAGCTTAAAATGTTCTTTAACCGTTAAACTTTCGAAGAACCCTCCTTTTTGAGGTATGTAGATAAGGCCAATTTTGGACATTTCTTCTACCTTAACTTTAGATAAGTCTCTTCCATCGAATACCCTAGTTCCGGAGAAGACTCTCGCTCTGCCTACTATTCCCTTAAGTAACGTGCTCTTTCCAGAGCTAGAGGGTCCATATATGTAGGCTAGTTCTTCTTCGCCAACCTCTAGGTAAGCGCTAAAAACTACTCTTTTCCATCTATAGCCAGCTGTGAGCTCTCTTACCTCTAACAGCACGTAATGTGGGAAACATGATAAAGATAATAAATATACCGTTGTTTTGTATCACATTAGTGGAATTGACGATGAAGGCTTTAGTATTGGAAGTTAAAGACGTGAAAGATTTGGCGAGATTAGCTGGAGCTTTGGAAAGAGTTCCAAAGCCTATATTATCGATTAAAGAAGGAGACGCGTATCTGTTCATAGCTTTCGGAGATGAAGTATCCGATTATTCCATTTTCTTTTCCTGCAAATCTAAGAGAACTTCTCACTATATACTGTACAGAGTTGATTCTAGAGGGGAGAAGATAGAATTCTTAAATAAGGTGGGGGAGGAAAAAGCGATCTACATTCCCATTATCCACTTAAACAAAATGCCTAAAGTACTGGAGGAAGCAGAGAAAAGGAGGCTTGTACTATACTTAGAACCTATTGAAGTTGAGGATCTTTCAAGCTTAGTTAAGCTTAGCTTATACAAGTATTACTACGATGAGCAAAACATTCCATTATTTCTTTCAATTGAGGAAAATGGGTTTTATATAGGCGCCATCGCTCAGGTAACGGAAGGCGACGATCAAGGCTTTTATTTCTACGTTAAAGTTAGAGATGTTCCTAGAAATGCTTGTTTTGTGAAGGTAGATATGTCGGATGTAGAAAATGTAAGGTTTACGGATAAAGTGGAAGGTCACGGCTACCATTACATTAAGTTGATAAGGCTGGAGAGTAGTATAGGTATAAGGTGCTAGAGAATGGGCCTAATAGTTGGTTGTTGCGGCACTGGAGGTTTAGGATTGGGAAAATACTTAAGCCTTCTTACTTCTATGGAAGTTCAAGATACCTTTTATAGAAAGGTTAAGACTTCAACTTTAAAAAAGTGGAGAGAGAAAGCCGGCGAGGATTTCATATTTACTATTAAGGCATTTCAAGGAATTACGCATCCAGCTAGTAGCCCAACTTGGAAAAGGAGCAATTGGAAGCCCGATCCTCCTCAAAGGTACGGTTTATTAAGGCCTACCAAGGAGAACTTAGGTCTCTGGGAGGAGGTATTAGAATGGGCGGATGTTATAAAAGCAAAAGCTATATTGGTCCAGCTTCCTCCATCTTTTAACAATACCGATGAGAATAGGAGAAACGTATTTGAATTTTTCTCAAGAAGAGAAAGGTTCGAAATAGCTATCGAATTTAGGCATAGCTCGTGGTTTAATGAGGAGATAGGCAAATGGATGGATGAGAAAGGTATACTACAGGCACTTGATATATTTGCACAACCCAAAGTATCTAAAAGAGAGCGGATATACGTTAGGCTACATGGAAAGGCAAGAGGTTATAGATATCAGTATACTAACGGGGAACTTGTTGAAGTAAAAGAAAGGGTAAAGGAAGGTTACGTAATGTTCAACAATTTAGCGATGATCGAAGACTGTTTGAGATTTATGAAATTGTTGGAAGGAGAAAAGTTCGATCCATTTAAGGTAGAAGAAAGGATCGAAAAAGGGCTTATGAGGCTGAAGTTCCCAATTACTTCCGAAGAAATAGTAAGGAGATATGGATACCTAAGGATAGACGATTCGTGTTTGGAGGACTTTCTAAAAGGCAAAAAGTCGACGATTAGCTCCTTAGAGGAGTTGAGGAAGGCCTTATCAACAGCTTAAAGCCCAAATCTCCTATCCCTCTTTTGATAGGTCCTTATAGCTCTAAGGAAGTCTATTTTTCTAAAATCAGGCCAGTAAACATCCATAAATACAAACTCGCTATACGCAGATTGCCAAAGTAGAAAGCCGCTAATCCTAAATTCTCCAGATGTTCTTATAATGAGATCTGGATCGGATTTTCTTAGATGAGACGTAAACAGGTTCTCTTCAATGACCTTTTCATTTACTTCCTCTGGAGACATCTTGCCCTCTTTAACT
>CAYQTV010000139.1:0-1908 GCA_964420525.1 uncultured Nitrososphaerales archaeon
AAGAAGTTGAAAGAAGTTGAAAGCCTGTATACTTCAAGCGGAGATCACATGATCTTACTGGAATGCTGGTTTAAAAAATCCGAAGAGCTGATGGAGTTTTTAGAAAGGGTAAAGAAAATCGAAGGAGTTACTAGAGTATGTCCGGCTGTGATACTAGAGAAGGTTAAATGAAGAGCTCGTGGTAGTAGAGACTTAATAGGCGTTTTACGGGTCTTCTTGATACCAATTAAGTTATTATAAGCTCGTTCCTTAACTTCATTTTAGTTTCAACGATAATTATAAAAAGCATAACGATCATTTACGAGAGAGCTTGATGGTAGATATTACGAGCAAGCCCGATATCGTTAGAATTGCTAAGGCTTCTGGAAAAATCTTCCTCAAGAAGGATACTATTGAAAAAATTGAGAGAGGAGAGATTAAAAAGGGAGATGTCTTCGAAGTGAGCAGAGTTGCAGCTACCCTAGCGGTTAAGAATACGCCTCAAATTATCCCTCTCTGCCATCCGATAAATATAACGAACGTTAAAGTGGACTTCATTATAAATGAGGATTCCATTGAAGCGATAGTCGAGGTCAAGGCTAAAGCTCCTACTGGAGTTGAAATGGAGGCTTTACATGGCGTTCTCACGGCGTTGCTGAACATATGGGATATGGTTAAGTACCTGGAGAAGGATGAAAGAGGCAACTATCCAACTACTGAGATAGGTAGCGTTAAGGTGATAAGTAAGGTTAAGATCGAAAATGAGGCTAGTAGATAGGTACGGAAGGCCTCTTACTGGTTTAAGGATATCTCTAACTGATGAATGCGATTACAAGTGTATATACTGTCACAAAGAGGGGTTGAAGGATAAACCTAGAGATGAAATGAGAGCGGATGAAATAGCTAAGCTTGCTAAAGTAGCTACTAAGTTCGATATATATAACGTGAAGTTAACTGGAGGAGAGCCCCTGCTTAGAAGGGATATCGTTGAAATAGTTAGAAAGCTAAAGGAAGTAGGGATAAGGGAGGTTTCGATAACTACGAACGGACACTTGCTCTACGAGTTAGCTGAACCCCTTAAGGAAGCGGGTTTGGCGAGGGTAAACGTAAACTTACCGAGCTTAAAGCCTGAAGTCTACAGGTATATAACCGGAGTAGATAAGCTGGATATAGTAGTAAAGGGAATAGAGAAAGCTTACGAAGTAGGCCTCCGACCCGTTAAGATAAACTTCGTAGTTTTAAAAGGAATTAACGATTCGGAAGTAAACGATATGATGGAGTTCGTTGAGGGTAAGGATATGGTCTTACAGCTAATTGAGCTCGAGCCTTCAAATCCTAGCTTTTACCTTAAGCACCACATGTCGTTAAATGGTATCGAAAAAGAGCTCATTAATAAAGCCGAGAAAATTATCAAGAGATCGCTGCACAATCGCCTCCAGTTTGTATTGAAAGGAGGCGTAACGGTTGAGGTAGTAAAACCGATGCACAACACCTCCTTCTGTATGGGATGTACGAGGCTTAGGGTTACGCCCGATGGAAAGCTGAAAACCTGTCTATTTAGAAATGATAACTTAGTCGACTTCCTCGCTCTAATGAGGAAGGGGGCTAGCGAAGAGGAGTTAGGGAAGCTAATCGTTAAAGCAAATGAGCTTAGGGAGCCTTTCTTCAAGAAGGGGGTGTCAGATGTCCCCGCCAGTATATAGGAGGTCCCTCTTCATCCACCCCTAGGAAAAGAAGAAGATATCGGAATAAATTTTTAGCTTTTAGAAACCTTATATACTTAAGCTATTTCTCTTTCCTTAATGGAAGAGAAACCCCCTAGACCTTTCGGCGTTATCATACTGGCCGTATTGAACTTGATCGGAGGGATCTTAGCCGTAATTGGAGGGCTCGGTCTACTTCTTCTAAGCGCTATAGGAGCTCCCATCC
>CAYQTV010000139.1:1918-3198 GCA_964420525.1 uncultured Nitrososphaerales archaeon
ATATATAGGAGGTCCTTCTTCATCCACCCCCAAGAGAAGAAGGTGATATCGAAATAAATTTTTAGCCTTATATACTTGAGCTATTTCCGCTTTCCTTAATGGAGGAGAAACCCACTAGGCCTTTCGGCGTTACCGTACTGGCCGTGTTGAACTTGATCGGAGGGCTTTTAGCCGTAATTGGAGGGCTTGGTCTACTTCTTCTAAGCGCTATAGGAGCTCCCATTCCCATGTTAGGGCTAATCTTATTTCCAATCGCTATAATAGGGCTTGCCGGCTTAGTCGTTGGGATACTGCAGTTAGTAGTCGCGTACGGCCTTTGGACGGGAAGAATGTGGGCTTGGCGGTTTGCCTTTTTGTTAGCTATACTGAACATTATCTCGATTATCTGGAGAAACCTAATTGGATTGATAATAGGCATCATCGTAATTTACTATTTAACGGGGCCCTATGTAAAGAAGTTCTTCAACGTACAGTAATTATTTTTATTAAGTAGATAGGTTGATGATAGGTAGCTTGGCCGGAAGGCTTACTACCTATTTAAAGTTCGTTAAGTGGTATTTCAACTACAAGAAAGGAGGGAACGTTCCAATTTTCGCCTCCTACAACGTTACTTATAGGTGTAATTTGAGGTGTAGCTTTTGCTACGCGTACAACAACCTTTATCCAGAGCTTAACACGAGGGATTCGATAGAGGTAATTGAGCAGATATGCGAACTCGGAGTCCCTCTACTCGACTTTAGCGGAGGAGAGCCCTTCTTAAGGCCGGATTTAGAAGCGTTAGCCCTTAGAGCTAAGGAGTACGGGTGTATGACTAGCGTAAACACCAACGGTACTCTGATAAATGAACAGAGAGCGAAAAAAGCCGCGAAGGCCTTCGATTACGTAACCGTATCTATAGATGGTCCTTCTGAATTCCACGATAAGGTAAGAGGCGTTAAAGGAACTTACGAGAAGGCTATGAGAGGCGTAAGGCTCCTCAAAAGGGAGAACGTTAAAGTAGGGATAGGTAGCGTTATCCTTCCCGAAAACCTCGAGCTTTTAATTGAAATGATACCCGATCTAATCGATGAAGTGGATTATATAACGGTTCAGCCGGTTTACCCTCCTCTCTTATTAACGTCTCCTAAGTTAAGTGAGCTAATCGATCTCCTCATAGATATTAAGAAGAGAAAGCCTAGCTTTATCCCCCTTCCGAACGCGTACATTAGCGGAATATCGGATTACTTTAAAGGTAGGATAAGTAAAGTATGCGATGCTATATCGTTGTACTTCTCCATCTC
>CAYQTV010000140.1:0-3192 GCA_964420525.1 uncultured Nitrososphaerales archaeon
GCTGAGCACTTTAAAAGTCATATCGGCTGCCAAGTATGCTCACTCTCCTGCGAATGGAGTTTCGTTAAAAATATTTATCGATTTCGGTTTCCTTTTTAGGCGATTACCTTCCTCTTACAATAGTTAATATTACTCTTCTTAATGAAGACGTGCACGGTACATGCTAAACATGGATCGTAACTCCTAACAATTCTAAGGATGTCGATTCCAGTCCAGCTCCTAGGATCGCTTTCCTCAGTTATAGGGGTATCCTTGATAGCCTCCTCCATAGGACCTGGATTGTCTAAACGATCTTTTGGTGAGATATTCCATGCTGAAGGCGTGATTATTTGATATCTATGTATCTTTCCGTCTTTGACAATTATCCAGTGTCCCAAAGCTCCTCTCGCGGCTTCATTTAAGCCTACACCCATTGAGAAGTTAGGTTTCGTAAAAGGCTCCCACACATTTACCTCACCTCTCTCAATAAATGATATAGCGTTATACGTTACCGCAAACGATATCGCTGAGTAATATGCATGACAATAAGCTCTTGCCCTATTCCTCTCAATCGTGTTTATAGCAGGTGTACCGTCTTCTAGCTTAAGAGATGGGACTTTCCACTTGAACTCTTTGGCCTCTACTAGGCTCGGCTTGAGCATCTCACTTTTAGTCTCTGGTAAAGAAATTCTTATCTCTCCGTTTCCCGTTTTAACCTCAGCCCACGGAGATGTGACTACGGCCTTCCCAGCTAGTGCAGATACGTACAGCCTAGCAATTGGACCGGCTTCAAGTGCGTAAAGTTCTCCATTCTTTAACCATCGTGGCGCTGTTCCCCATGAGTACTTACCGTTCCAGTCTCTGGACTGAGGTTTATGAATTGTGTCCTTATTCCAAGGGTGTTCCACTGCTATTTTATTTCCCTCTAAATCTTCATCTACTTCCTTATCCCATTTTTCGTAATAGCTGTGAGATATATCTTGTCTAACGTTAAGGTGGATCTCCTTTAACTTCGTAGTAATAAGTTCCCCATTAATGACTACTCCGGGGGTAAAGAGCCTTTTCTCTCCCCATAGGTCCATGTCCTCATACTTAGCATTATATGATTCCGGATCATCTACTGTTCCATAACATAGTAGATTGGCCGCTCTTATTCCTACTTCATCGTAATTGACGGCATCATATAGGAATTTAGAAATATCCTCCCATACTGCAACTGTAAGTTTAGCGAGTCCAGCAAGGACAAAGATAAGACTTAAGGCTTTTTCCGTCTCGCTTATACCCCATTTTCTAGCTATCCCTCCCGGAACGAAGGTGTTTATATGGGGATGTTTAGCACCTAAAAGGGAAGCGAGTTTCCTTGCCTCCCTCTCTAACTTTAAGGTATATAGGTATAATTGACCTTCAAGCGGATTCAGAGCTTTGAGCAAATCGTACATTGTTGAATATCCATGAATATCCTTGTATTCACATTTATATTCTCTAGCTTTGTCTATCCAGCTGCGATTGAATTTACTTAGAATTGCCTCGCTATATTCAGGACCTGCTAATTGGAATAAGTGAATTGCGTGATCATATAATAGTTCAGCACAATCTGTTAAATCCCTGAGGCTTATCGCAAGAGGAGGGGGCGGTGCATTAAGAGCCATATCATTCGCAAGTGCAGAGGCATATGCATGAACGACAGGACATACACCGCATATCCTCTGAGTTATAAATATGGCATCACTTGGTTCCCTTCCTACAAGAATCTTTTCAAACCCTCTAAACATAGTGCTGTAGCAATGACTTTCTACTACTTTCTTTTTCTCGTCATCTAGTACTGCGTGAACACCCATATGACCTTCTATTCTAGTTATTGGATCTAAGATTATTTCATGCTTAGTCATTTTTATTCACCCTCGGTCTTTACAGGAACTCCCTCTAACGGGGGTATTAGTGTAGGAGGAAGTTGGATTAAGAAGCCTTCATAAGGTTCATCCGGAAATTCAGGCATTGTACACCCTATACATGGAGCACCATAAGACGTACACGTTCCTACCCCTTCGACGAATGGGTACTTATTAATAGGACAGTAAGAAATGGGACCTCTGCAACCGAAGGAGAAGACGCAGTACTCTTCACCGAACTTTTCTACTAATCTATTAGCTGCGTAATATATACCGTTTGGACACGTAACATGCACCGTTTGTCCATAAAGGAATTTAGGTCTATTATATTCGTCTAATTCTGGTAAAGGTAGTATGCCCTTTATTGAAAGGAGTAAATGTACTAAAACTTGGATTTGCCAATCGCCAGCTGCAGGACAACCCGGTACGTTAATTACTGGTATTCCCATTCTCGATTTCCAATTATGTCCAAGAACGTCGTATACTCCTCTCGCTCCGGTTGGATTTGGCCTTCCAGCAGGAATACCTCCAAAGCTTGCACATGTTCCGATAGCTACAACAGCGCATGCTCTTTCTGAAAGATCTTTAATGTAGTCTTCTGCATAGAGAATCCGACCATTATACTCTCCTAAGCTACAATAAAAACCGCCCGCTTTTTTAGCCTCTTCCTCATTTTCTACACTTCCTTCTACTACTAGTATAAATGGATCGAGCTTCCCTTCTTTAGCCTCATCTAAGATCACAGCAGCATTCCATTCTTTCGCTATATTTTCCATTTTGAGGGATATATGATCGATCCCCCATCTAGTCATTATAGTAGAATGAAAAGCGAGTTTAACCATTGGGATCTTACTTATTTGTCCTGAGAGAACGTCTAAAAGGCTAGGATCAACGGCATTCAGAAGCGATATTGTGTCCCCACTACATGTCTGTGATTGGAGCCAGATTATGTTAAAAATTTCATTTTTTGAATTATTCCTTTGCATCATCACCCATAACTTTATGGAAATATATAAATATATTAATTACTTAACATAAATTAAAGCTGGGATGAGAA
Organism: uncultured Nitrososphaerales archaeon; assembly: GCA_964420525.1. GTDB lineage: Archaea > Thermoproteota > Nitrososphaeria > Conexivisphaerales > CALBHZ01 > CALBHZ01. The sequence continues at coordinate 2,926 of CAYQTV010000140.1, forward strand.
AGAGATTTATTGATCTGTTAGCTGAGTTAGGTATAGAGAGAGAAAAGATTCGTCATTGGTCAAACTCGAAGGAATATATGCAGATTTTAACTTCTGTGACCGAGAATGAAAAGGTAGTAGAGACAATTGTAAGAACAGCTGAGAATTACTGGAAGAATTTTATGGATGTAGTTAACAAATACGGAATTGAAGAGTTAGAAAGATTATCGAAAGATGTTAGGAAGATAAAGGAGTACAGCGTAGATCACATGGAGGAGCTCGTCGATA
>CAYQTV010000141.1:0-3156 GCA_964420525.1 uncultured Nitrososphaerales archaeon
GGAGATCTATACGAATAAGGAGCTAAGAGAGAAAGTAGGCATTAGGAAAGGAGGGTTAGTAAAGGCAAGCGTTAAGGACGGTAAGCTCGTAATAGAAGCTGTGCGAACCGTAGAGGAAATACTCCTCAATCCCGTTATCGAGCTAAGTTCAGAGGAAGCTCAAAAGGAGGAAGAGCTTAGATGAAGCTAAGGCGGAGGAGATTGTAAGGAGGTTTAGGGACGGGCGGTATGGAAGAAGTAGTTGATGCAGGCGTAGTGGTTCGCGGAAGAGGAAAACTCCGATAAGGCTCTACTGCTTAGGGATGGGTACATCGACGGGGAAGCAATGATCGTTGCTCCGACCTCATAATCTTCGAAGTTTAAACGCCCTATATTATAAGGGAGTGTTTTTCGGAAAGCGGGATGAAGGAGACCTCCGAATCCCTAGAGGCGTACTCTTTTACCCTATACCCTCTTAAGGGCGAGTACGTTGAGAAAGCGCTGGAAGCAGCATTTAAGAACGACGTAGCGGTATACGATGAATCCTACATCGCTCAAGTCGTGATTAAGGGCACCTGCATGTATACCGTAAATGAAAAGCTCATAAAGAAGCTGAAGAAGGGGGTATTTGGAGTGCGTTAAAAACATAAAGGAAATACCTACGTCGTAGATGGTTGTTGCGAAGGCGTTTTGTCGCTTCATCTATTGAGCATTATGCTCAAGTTCAGGATTTAATCAAGAAGGCATAAGCAACAGAGCTATTGTAAAGTTTATAACATCGTAATACATATTGTATTACGATGGAGAATTGAGCGGCACGGTGATCTCTGTCAGGATTCCTAAGGAGCTTAAGGAGAAGCTTGAAAATCTTAACGTTAACGTTAGCGAGATCGTTAGAGGGTTTCTCGAAAAATACGTTGAAGAAGTTGAAATGAAGAGGCTTGAAGAGAGGTTGAGGAGGCTTAGGATACGCTTAGCGGGTAAGGTAGATCCTACCATTATAGCTGAGCTTGTGAGAGAGGATAGGGCTAAGAGATGAAGCTTTTACTAGATGCGTCAATAATCGTACCTTTACTACTCGATTACGGCGAAAAACTGCTTGACATAGCAACTAGAATACCGCTACACGTAACGGATCTAACGATCTACGAGGCTGGTAATAGCCTGTGGAAGTTGTCGACCTTACGGAGAACCGTTAGCTTAGAGGATGCCGTAGAGATCATTGGAGTACTGAAGGACCTCGTAAGAAAGGAAGTTATCGGTATAGTTCGCTTCGATGAGCTAGATTTGCATAGGATCATTGAGTTGGCCACTGCTGAGAAGACAACTTTCTACGATACGTCATATATGGTAGCTGCAGAGGCGTTAGGCGCGGTGCTCGTAACAGAGGATAGAGAGCTTAAGGAGAAAGCTAAGAAATACGTGGATGTTATAACGTACAATCAGCTAAGACGAAGGCATCTTAGATAGCCTAGAAGCTCTACCTAACCACCAAGGAGGGCTCGTAATACATGTATTACGCTATTGTATTATAATTAGCGTATGAGTATAGTTATCAGCTTCAGGATCGATAAGAAGCTTAAGGGAAGGATGAATAAGCTTAGGTATATCAATTGAGGCTCAAAAGGAGGAAGGCGTATGTAGATAGCCTGCTTTTAGATACGACGTACCTATATTCGGCGTTGAGGTAGGACTTGAGCGATTTGAAGACGTCTTTCCCAAACTGCTCGATAAGTTCCCCGTTATGTACAATCCGATATCAATGGTAGAATCGAAGTGGACTAATCCTCAGAATTGTAAAGAGGGAAGGATTTAGAGGAGAGCAACTTTTAAAAGCGTACATTTCGGGGGTTAGAAGCTCTACAAAATGATAAAGGGCTGAAACCAACCGTTTTAACAAACCCTAAGATAGAGGAAATTGCGTATAGGCTTTTTGTTGGAAGTGAAGGTAAGGGATTACTTCGATAGGTTGATCTACGCTACTGCAATTCACTACAACGCTACGCTATTAACGGAGGACGAGAAGCTCCTTAATCTGTATAAGGGGGCATACAGACCTAAGAGGATAATTAAGTGGAGGGGGTATTAAAGAGGTTGAGGGTATTGGCTAAAACGACAATCTACAAAAATACGGAGTTTGAAAAAGTAGACCGTAGGTAGTATTGGCTAAACTGTACCAGCTAAGGCTTAATAAGCTTCAGCAGAGTAAAGGTTACCGAAGTTTTAAGATAAGCGAAGAGTAAAGGAACAGCTCATGTATCGATAGAGGTCTTCTTTTTTAACTCTCATGTGTCCCTAAACGCGAACGCTGTACCTACGGCCCTGTAGGTTATCCTGCTTAGTAGCCGGGATAGTTCGTGGATCGGCGTATGAGGAGAATTAGAAGCGTTACCAGTCCAGATGATAAAGCGCTCGTATAGATGGAAGGACAGCGTACCAATTGTACCTACTGAGGAACCTTAACAAAAGGATAATTGTAAACACTCTAAACTAGAACGAAGTTGCCATAGTAAAAGTCTTTAGAAGCGAAAGGGTAGGCTTACGAACTGGGTCAAAGCTGATTGGAGAAAGTTACTAGTGCTGAACAAATACACTTCTTAACTTTCCAGCGAGCCGACTTAGCTTCAAGTGCTCTGACGGAGAACGAAAATTATTCTACAAGTACAACATTTACCCCTTCACGTAAGGCGACATTTGCCTGACGCTTATCGGCGGTCATGAGCGCTATGTTCTTAGCTTTCGAGAATACTATGTAAAAATCGCGTCGTAAACGGTTACTCCGCTCTCTAAAGCAAGTTTAATGGCTCCACGGATATACTCCTTTTCCTCTTCGATCTTTAAAGCCCTTCCCGCCAGGATCTCCAAAGCTCTCAGGACAGCGTCTACCTCCTCTCGTACCATCTCTTTGCGCCTGAACCTCTTTAGTATGGCATTCGAGACCTCCTTTAAGATTAGGTCTACAGATAGCGCTCCCTCTTTGAGCGCATCTCCTACCTTCCGCCATCCCTCCTCCTTCAGCAGGAACTTAACTAAGGCAGAGGCATCAATGGCTATCACGGTCCTCTCTCACCAACTTAAGATTAAGAGCAGTTCCCCTACGGGCCGACTTCACCTTTTCGAGGAGCTCTACCGCCTCTTCGACCGCCTTCCTCCTCTCCAGCTCCTCAAGCTTGGCCA
>CAYQTV010000142.1:0-3152 GCA_964420525.1 uncultured Nitrososphaerales archaeon
ATAAGGATAAAGTTAAGCTAGTTGTTCACGGTCATTCACATAGCGGAGTTGTAACGAGAATATGTAAAGTAATAGACGGGATAAAGGTATGTAACTGTGCATCACCAATACCATTAGTTATAGAAGTATAATTTAATAAAATTGATTTAACTGTTTTAACATGGGCAAGGAAGATTTTATTATCATGGATTCATGCCATTTTTCATTCTTTATTTATCGGGTGGCATGATGCGATATAAATATAACCTTTATTGAATTAGTGCAACTGGGACTTTGCAGAAGCAAATACTTGTTGATCTCACTAAGGTCAGAAGCAAGTTAAAGGAACTAGTAGAGATCTTAGCTAAGGATCAAAGGTTATTAGAAGATGAAGAGGTTAAAGAGTGGTTAAGGATTTTATACCCTATTGCCTTGGAGCATGGGGATCGAGAAGTAAAAATGTTCTTTCACATGATCAGGAGCAAAATCTAATATATTATGGAGGTCTACCCCCCAGACCAGTCTGCCCCCCAGACTTTCATTAATCCTTTGTAGCCAAGATCTTCCAGAATTAATATAAATATATATGTATTAGTAGGTGGGAAATTTTTCAATTCTTTCTTTTTATTGTAAAAGTTTTGTACGGGGGTATTGGTTATAGTTATGTACAAAGATTAGCCTTTAAAGGCTTTAAAGGTACCGCAATATATATCACAAGCCTCCCAAGTAACCTTTACAATACATTTACAGAACTATTACAATTAGCCCAAATACTTGGTGTAGGAAAGAATAGAAGTTTAGGATTCGGTCATATAGAAATATCTAATATTAAAATAGAGAGAATAAGTAAAGAAAAGTGACCTTAAATAAATGGTGAACTTTTACTTCCCATAACCTTTATATATTTTATATAAAATCTTTTCAACATTCAAGGCAAACATTTTAAATGAGAAATCTATAGACAGGAAACGTTTATACTTTGTAGACTTGTACATTCTTCTGTTTTGCGTATTCTTCTATCTCTTTTCCTATCATTGCTCCTGCTAGTACTGGTACTATCTTTCTGTCCTTGTAGTGTTTTCTCACTACATCTGCCTTAGCTAATAGTTCCCCCACATCACCATGTTTTGGCTTAACTTTAACCTCAACCACATAAACAGCCTTATCTGTTACAATAAGTAAGTCTATATCCTCATTGTCAACTCTAGCATTACGCTCCTTAAACTCTAGCTTTTCACCCCTAGTCTCTAACTCATCCTTCAACTCATCCATAAAAGCTTTGGCATAAAAGCTTTCACCTAAAGCTCCAAGCTCAAGCTCTATCCTGTCTAGCCTAGATTCCACTCTACCAAGCCTTGTATCATGTTCTAGTAGCTTCCTTTCTAAAGCTTCAAACCTCTTATTGGAGTCCTCTCTAAGCTTCTTCAACTCATAAAGTATAGTGTCCAAGCCTATTAATCCAGCTACAGCTAGCCTAAACTCTTCATCACTTTTAAGAAGCTCAAGCAACTTAGCTCTAAGTTCACTAGCAACCATACTAGTCTACCTCATAATTATTCAATATTCGAAACAATACTTAAGTTTTTGTGAATCGATGCTCTTCACATAAAAGACAGCAACTATGAAGATACGAACTAGACCAATATAGACGAAAGAACTAAAACTTCCCTACCCCAAGGGATATTATCTTCCATATCATCCTCCATATTGCCGAGAAGATATATGGGGGGAAAGGAATACAAGTACGGTTTAGTTAGGGTAAGTCTTCCGATAGATTATGCTAATAAAGTTGTTGTACTCGAAATTATGCCGTAAACCATACTGCCAGCTTCATTTAAGCATTTTCAGTAGTTCCTCGTATCCTATTTCCTTGAGTATTTCTTTGAGTATCTTCTTGATGCGCTTCTTGGATTGCTTGAGCTTCAATAATTCCTTGATGTCAGCCGGGCTTGATCTAAGGTTGAATCCACAGTTAGGGCAGAAGTTGAATGATCCTTGTATCAAGTAGTTACAGCGTGGGCACCTAATAGTCTTGGTAGATCTAGGTTCTTGTTTCTGTTGTTTCATGATCTGCTCGTGAAATTGCTTTAATTCTAAGCTTTGTGTGTACCTATAAACCATTTCGGGTTTCTTCCATCCCATGTACGCCATGATCAATCGGATATTCCAATTTTGAAGGACTAATTCATATGCGCGGGTATGCCTAAATTGGTGCTGGTTAATATACTTGGCGTACTTCTTTACTTTGGGATCTATTTGTGATAGCTTTTCTACGGTACGACGAAGAACTAAATAGCTATAGTGTCGCGGTAGAGGTTCATTAATTTTCGTAGGTCTAAAAAAGATCCAAGCATTTTCTGGTCTTTCATTGGATAGAGGGTGTTTATCATAGATCCATGAAAGGAATTCTTTTAAGTGTCGTTCGAATCCATGCCAATTTAATGGGATTTCGCGGTATTCTCCTGTCTTAGTATGCTCGAAGCGAACTAGTATACGATCGCCTTCATCAATGATATGCTTATACTGTAGTAGTACTGCTTCTTCAATTCTTCCTCCTGTGATCCGAAGGAGACAAAATAGTGATCTGTACATGTCTTCATCGATTGCAAAGATTACTCGATCAAGAACATGACCGGGCACGAAAGGAGGAGGCTTGAGAAAGCTCTTTACTCTTTTCTTTGATGGATATGGGAATAGATCTCTCAGGTAATCTTTATCGAATTTTAGATGAGTATAGAATTCCCTGAGAATTGTCGATATTGATCGTAAAGTATCGGGATCATACTTTGAGTAAAGCATTGAAGATAGTAGATCTAATTCCTCATTTGTTAATTGGCTTAATGGTTTATCAAATTGCTCTATACTTTGCTCTTCGATTGATCGTAGCTTGGTCAAATAAACATAGATCGAACAGAATGACGATGCATCCTTCATTTTAGAATTGAAGATCTTCATGAAAATCGGGTAGTCAGAAGGATATTTGGATCTAACATCATTGAGGACTTTAAAGCAATAGCGCTTGTAGACTTCATCAAAGAAGGTCAAGCTTTCACCGTGATTATTTTTCCATAAAGGCTGTATATTAATCTTTCATGACAGTACTGATCATGGGGCAAATTCAGATTTTCCGGCTTTCTTCATCCCTTTAGGGTCATGAGACCCTCTTCACATCA
>CAYQTV010000143.1:0-846 GCA_964420525.1 uncultured Nitrososphaerales archaeon
AAATTTTCAATTTCTTATATTTATAAAAATTTTGTTTAAAATGAAGCCTTATTAGGTTCGAATTTTTCTTAATCATTATTTGAAGCTTCTACGAAAAACGTATGAAGTAATCTTTGCGAAATTTTTATATTGCAAACTTTTAGGTTTAAAGCGTGAATTAAGATGACCGGAAGAGATCTCTTTTTAAAATACTACAAAATGGCGAAGGAGGAAAACAGATCTTTCCTTCTTGAGAACGAAGCGAGAGAGGTCTGCGAGGCATATGGAATATCTACGCCTGAGGGAGGCTTCGTCAAAAATAAGGAGGAGGCTATCTCGTTAGCAAGAAAAATAGGATATCCCGTAGTTCTAAAGGTGGTATCTCCTCAAGTTATTCACAAGTCCGAAGTGGGAGGGGTGAAGGTCAAGATAAATAGCGACGAAGAATTAACGAAGGCCTATGACGATATAGTGAAGAGCGTTAGAGAACACGTACCCAATGCTGAGATTAGGGGGATGTTGCTCACTAAGATGGCTGGAAACGGCGTAGAGACTATAGTTGGTTTGAAGAGGGATTCGATTTTCGGTCCCGTAGTCATGTTCGGCATAGGAGGGATTTTCGTTGAGGTTTACAGAGATGTAACGTTTAGGGTATGTCCAATAACTGAGAGGGATGCGGAAGAGATGTTCAAGGAGATAAAAGGACGTAAATTACTTGAGGGCTTTAGGGGGTTGCCAAGGGCGAACTTAGACGAGCTGAAAAAGGTAGTGCTAGCTACTTGTTCGTTAGGAGTCGAAAACCCGGAGATAGAATCTATCGACTTAAACCCAACGCTCGTTGATGAAAAGAGAGCTCTAGCCTTAGAT
>CAYQTV010000143.1:856-3128 GCA_964420525.1 uncultured Nitrososphaerales archaeon
CTAGAATAATAATTTCATAAAAAAAATTTCATAAAAAAATTAAAAAATTTTTTCGAAAAATTGAAAAATGATCTCGTTACCACTTAATTAGAGAAAAATTTATAAATAGGAACCCTTTTCTAAAAAGTAATGTCGTCTGCGGAGGAGAGGAATAGATACATTAGAAAGCTGTGGTGGATTCAGGGCTTCCTTATACAAACAGTCATACTGTTTATCCTAGCGACTGTAGCCGCACCTAATACGATATATCCTATAGTCCTCGGATTTCCCTTCTATGTCTTCTGGGAAGCCATAATAATAGCGTTGATAGGCTTCATCAATGTAACAATATGGTTTAAGAAGATAGCAAAGATAGACAGGGAACAGTTAAGGAGAGGAGAGGAGATTTGGAGGTGAGTTAGATGCCGGCTGTAGAACCAACAGCCGTTTACACGTCGCTGGGCATAATCATATTCTACTTTATTCTGATAGTCTTCATAGGCGTCTATGCGTGGAGGAAGTTCCCGCAAGCTACCGAAAGCCTAGCGGGATATGCAACGGCTGGAAAAACGCTAGGCTGGATCGTTATGTTATTCTCTGCGGCTGCGGCTCAGTATTCAGCGCTGTTCTTCTTAGGCTTCATAGGTTACATGTATAAGTTCGGAGCTCCCCTATACACGGCTATTACCCATATGTACGTCTTGACATCTGCCGCCTTTTACATGCTCGCCGGTAGAATGTGGAAGTTAAGTAGGAGGTTCGGACACGTTACCCCAACCGATGTAGTTTCACAGGTATACGGAAAGGGAGTAGGATATCTATTCTCGATACTGATGATCATTGCTTTGATAACGTATATGGCAGCTCAGACGAAGGGTATAGGCTACATGTTCTGGGCCTGTACCTATGAAACGATTCCAATACATGTAGGTACCGTTTTAGCTATCGTGATAGTAATTATCGCTACCGTAATATCGGGACAGAAGGGAACGGCGTGGGTAGGAGCTTTACAAGGATTTTTGCTGTTGGCTGGCGTATTCGGAGGAGCTCTGTACTTCACGTCTTTACATGGAGGAGTCGCTAAGACCTTTGAGTATATTATCTCAAACCCAGATTTAGCAAAGGGCTTAACGGTTCCGGGATTTACGCCTATCTGGACCTACTCCTTCCTAGTGACTTGGATGATAGCCGTCGGGTTAGGATGGCCAATACATACCCATATGTATCAGAAGATGATATCGGCTAAGAGCCCAACTATCAGCAGAGCTTATCCATTCATAATACAAGCTACATTCGCTCCAGGGATATTCTGCGGTTTCCTAATCGCTATGACGGCTAGGGCCTTCGTCACATTACCCAAGGGGGTAACTCCGGACGTGGCATTCGTTTATCAAGCCATGTTGCTATTCCACCCGGTCTTCTTAGGCTTCATAGGAGCTGCCGGTCTAGCTGCGATGCAGTCCAGCATCGACGCTCAAGCTTTGGGAATCGCTACGCAAATTACGAACGACTTCTTAAAAGGAAAGCTAACCCCTAGAGGAGCGGCGAGGGTTGCTATGGTAGTAAAGCTATTGATGGCTGCAATTGCCGTTTGGGTCGCCTTAACCTCACCTGCGATGATATTAACGCTCGGTGGCTTCGCGTCTGCGTTTGGAGCTATACTAGCTCCCGTACTGCTTTCAGCCCTATTCGGATGGAGATACGGGAATAAGTACGCAGCTTTCATAGCGATGTTAGCGGGCTACGCAGTTACCTTCTGCTTCGATAAGAAGCTACTAGGATGGGCGACCGGATTGAACCATCCACTTGGCATATACTCAGGCTTCTGGGGCACTCTAGTTAGCTTCTTGCTATTCTTCGTACTAAGCTTAGCGATACCCGCCGGAAGGCCAAAGGAGGAGGTATTGAGGGAGATGAGGGAGGTGGGATGGTAGATGGACATAGGTACCATCACCTTCGTAATATACTGGCTATGCTTTATGATAATTTTCCCCATAGCCCTAGGAGTTACTAGAGATCTAGGAAGAGCTGAAAAGGAGACCAAGGAGTAATTTTCCATCATTTTATATTTTTTATTTTAGTTTTTATTTTTACTTCAATTGGATAAAAGGAAGTTCTAAGGGAAGATAGACTTATTAAGTTTTTCCTAAAATTCTTAAAATAATGAAGCATAATCAGGATCTACTAGAGTGGTACGCGAAGCACTTCATGGATCAGTTCTACGAAATAGCTATACCTGAGAAGCTTAACATGACCACTCTAGCTCTAGATAGATGGGCTAATAGAGACGATG
>CAYQTV010000144.1:0-3099 GCA_964420525.1 uncultured Nitrososphaerales archaeon
AATTTATAAACATCGGCTTAAGTGGACGTTAGCTTCCTTTCTTCATTTTACTAGAAAGCTTTTCAGCAATACTCCTCGCTTCATGTGCTTCTCCAAAAATGTATAATACGTCTCCTTTTTCCAAATCCATTCCAAATTCGGCTGTAATTTTGGTTTTAGATTTTGCTAGTAAGTAAACGCTATGAGGCTCCTTTTCTAGCCCTATTTTAATCTTCCTGGGAACAATGATAGAATAGAGTGCTACTCTTTTCTCAAGACCCTCATATATCTTAACCGGTAAGCCTACGCCTAAAAGCTCCTTTAACTTCGTTTCAATTATTGAGTATGGATCGATTAAAAGCCTAACTCTCGCTTTCTTAAAGTATGGTTCGTTTAAGGGGTTATTTATAACGGATATAACTCGATGTACTCCTGCCTCAACGGCGGCCTTTGCTATTCTTAAGTTTAGAGCATCGCTACCTGTACATACTACTAAGACGTCGACGTCGTTTTTCACCCTTTTTACGTAATCTAATATTTCATCAATTTCAAGGCTTAGTACTTCAGCAAAGGGAAACTGCTTTTGAGCCATCCCAGCTTTTTCGATAGTGGTCTCTACTATGACAATTTCTCCATTTGGATCTATTTCTTTCAAAGTATTTACGACGAAGAAGGCTGAATGTCCCCCTCCAATTACCAATGCTCTCATAGCCCTATCTCCTCCGCCTCTGTTATTACCTCTACAAGCCTCTTGCTCATTTCTCTTTTATTTAACCTTCCATCCTCTACCGCTCTCCTTAATATGGCTTCAGCTACTTGATACGCCATGTCCGTTAACATGTGCAAAGGCTTCATTTCGTGTTCCCTATATCCTAGATCGACTTCTTCTATTCTCTTCTTCATTCTAAAGGCATCTAAGAGCAGGCCTACATCTACCCCCCATCCTTCCTCAAATTCTACAGAGTAGAAGAACTTCCTATGACCAGCTATTTCCCCACTTAACGGTTGCTTAAAGCTAGCTAGCTCCGGATAGAACATCTTAAGTAAAGGCTTAGCCACAAGTTCAGTTACCCTCCCAGCTTTTCTTTGATACCTTCCCTTTACGAAATCGGCTCTCCCACTTATAATAGGCTCGGCAAGTTTTTCTATGAAGGACGTATCGAAGTTTTCTATATCGATGTCCACAAAGACCACTACATCCTGCGATGCCATTAAGGCTCCATCTCTCATAGCAATTCCCTTTCCCGGGTAAATCAACTTACTTTGAACTATAACTTTGGCACCAGCTTCTAAAGCTCTTTTAACGGTGCCATCGGTACTACCTCCATCAACTATAATTACCTCTTTCACCCTCTTAGCCTTAAACGCTATGCTTACGTTCTTTCTCACGAAGCGTTCTCTATTTTTAACTGGAAAAACGACTGTAACGTACAAGATATGAAAAATTCGACTTCTACATTATTTAAACATAACTTATTATAATTAAATACAGCTAGGAGGTGATGGCTTTGACCTTGGAAGACAATCCGCTGAGCATTAGTACCATAGAGAAGTTAGCGCAAAAGATCGTGAGCTTAAAAGAGGGACTTAATCCAGAAGTATTGTATGAATGGTTTATGATAATAGAGGAAGAAGCTAAGGCCAGGGCTCCGGAGGATTTAAGAGGGTTGATTAAGGTAACTCAGGATCCCATTCTCCCCATGAAGTTTAAAATAGATATATCGAGGAGGGCGGTTAAGTACTTTATCGAAGCCATAGAGAACAATCTGGATAAAATGCCCTTTGCTACCAAGCTCTACTTTCAAAAAGTTGAAGAGGTAATATTAGATGAGTACGAAAAAAGTTTTAATAAATCGATGAAGTAAAGAGGAGAGCGTGTCACAAGATAGTCTTTTGATTAAGAAGATGGCGGAGCTGGTAGATAAGGGGGAGACCTTCGCCTTAGCTACCGTTGTAGATGTGGAGGGAAGCAGTCCAGGTAAACCGGGATTTAAGATGTTAATAATGAAGGACGGAAGTACTCTAGGTACGGTAGGAGGAGGAAGCTTAGAGGAGAGGGTTAAGAAGATAGCATTAGATGTTATAAAGGAGAGGAAACCTAGAAAGGTGGAGTTAGCGTTAGTTGAGGAGGGAAAGGGAGGGGTAGGAATGCTTTGTGGAGGGAAGGCTACCGTTTTTATCGACGTAATAGGCAAAAGCTCTAAAGTGGTAATCATAGGAGGAGGGCATCTCGCCGAGGCTATAGCGTCATTGTCGAAGAAGGTAGGCTTTAACGTCATCGTTATCGATCCTTACGCTACTACTGAAAGATTTCCGAACGCAGATAGATTGATAAAAAGCGGGCCGGAAGAAGCCTTGAAAAATCTAAGCTTAGATGACGAAACCTACCTAGTTGTATTAGGAGAACATGAATTCGATGTACCAAGCTTAAAGGAAGCCCTCAAAACCCCCGTTAAGTACATTGGCATGATAGGGAGTAGGAGGAGGATAGCAACGGCTTTTGAGAAAATACTAGAGTTGGGCTTCGAGAAAGAAGATTTAAAGAAGGTATACGCTCCAGTAGGTTTAGATATAGGAGCCGAAACTCCTGAAGAGATCGCGATAAGCATATTAGCGGAAATACTAGCCGTTAAGAAAGGAGGTAGTTTGAGACACCTAAGAGAAGTTAAAAAGGTGGAGGTAAAAAGCGCTTAATTTCCCTTAAATAAACAAAACCATTTTATCCTCGTAGATGCTAATGCAAGAAGGGATGTCTTCTACGGAAATAACCGATAATCTTTCTCAATCATTCAACTACGCCATTAAGTTAACTAGAAACGTAGGTAACTTAATTATCCTAGTAATACTTAACCTCATCCCCATAGTTAACTTTATAATTATAGGCTATGCGGCGAGAATTTTAAGAGAGGGGCCAGAGGAGCCTCCCGTTTTAGATAGATTTGGAGATGCCTTCATCGAAGGCCTTAAGGTTATCGTAGTCGCTATTATCTACTTTATAATACCTGCTTTAATAGCGGGAATAGTCGTAGGATTGGCCGTAATAGGTTTCCTTACTTCTCCCCATGCCGTGCCTACGATGTTTACCCCGTGGTATATATTAACTCATGTTTGGGCTAGGAT
>CAYQTV010000145.1:0-3062 GCA_964420525.1 uncultured Nitrososphaerales archaeon
CATCCTCGAACTTCCGCATATATTTAAGTTGTCTTTTTAAGGACGTATAAATGAGGGAGTGACTTCCGTTTTTGGAAGAAAACGGAAATGATCTGACATGAGAAGTTGATGGGCGGTAAAAGCTTAAATACCGAATTTTCCTAAAATAAGGAGAAATCGGAATGAGCATATCGATAAAGATGGATGACGTGCCTCCATACGAAGCTTTAGTTAACGCTTTGAATAGAGCTAAGCTTGACCCACATCATAAAGCTCTACTAGCCGTCCTGATTTACACGGGTTGTAGACTGGGAGAAGCCCTCAACATAAAGCTGAAGGACCTTGATAAGAAGAGGAAAACGATAACTATAAGACAGGAGAAAAAGAGCAAACCGCATCCAAGAGTTATACCGGTACCCTCTAGGAACTTCTGGAATATAATTAATGAGTACTTGAGAAAGAGCTTCGTGAAAGATCGTCTATTTGAGATGACGGATAGAAATGCAAGGCAAGTAATCTATAACTTTTCAAAGAAGTACTTGAAGAGAAGGATAAGGCCTCATGCTATTAGACATAGCTACGCTACCTTCTTAATGAAGAAAACAAAGGATTTAGAACTTGTAAGGAGGATGTTAGGACATTCGGACTACAAAGTAGTTAGAGCATACATGAATTATACGCAAGAAGATCTTGAGGAGGAACTTACTGAAATATTTGAGGAGATCGAGAAGTAACCTACATGATCTTACCTACCGCGTTAAGGATTCATTTACCTCGCTATCTCCACCTTAAACTCCTTACATACCTCCTTAACCTTTAGGAAATCGGTGTCTAACGTTACTAGCCTTTCATTGTTATTTATACATATTGAAGCGATTAATACATCTGCATCGCTTACCGTCTTCCCCACCTTCTTTAACTTCGCCCAAACAGCAGATGCAATCCTAGCGTCCTCCTCAGTAAACGGAAGCACGTTTAACTCGGAGATCAATTTGAGAATTACGTTTATTTCCTTGTCGCTATGTTGAACGAGCTTTAGGTATGAAGCTCCTCTTAACAGCTCATAAACGGTTATGGACGTTATCTTTACTTCCTCCGATATTTTCAATGACTCCAAAAATTTTTCATCTTTTAATATTTTTAATACTGTTGACGTATCAAAGATCAACTTCTCTCATCCTAAACTTCCTCCTTTCTTTAAGCACTAAATTGAAGATATCGCTTTCCTTCAAGCTTCCGGCATACTTCTTAAAAACTTCTAACGATCTATTTTTCCTCTCCTCTATTAACCTTAATATCACATCCGAGAACGACTCATCCTCTCTCTTCATCTCTAAAAGTAATTCGTAGACTTCATCTCTTATGGAAATATTCTTCATGTGTTAATGTATATGTTAATGTGTATATAAACGTTTGTGATTAAATATCGAGTAGGTTAAGCCCTGTAATTTGATCGTACTTCCTCTCTAGCTTAACGTCCTTAAACTCCTTTATATATACCTCACACGAGAAAACGATTGTTTCGTAATCTAAGTGTCCTCCGTATACCTCTCCATTTTTATTCGCGAACGTTGCATGGCAATGGATTAGAGGTTCTCCCTTAAAGCTGGATATATTTCCTATACAGGATAACAGTTCTAAAGGCTCGTTAATTACGATTTTAATGTATTCCTTCCTCTCTTGATCGTAGTACTTGAAGCTGGCCTTTTGAACAGCACCTATAGCCATTAGTACACCTGCACTTACCTCATTTTTCCTTACGAGATTTTCAAGAGCGCGCAATAAATCTTTTCCGTATTCTACTTTTTCGATAAATTCCCTCCCGCTTTCTACTTTAACCATGAAGTGTGCAACGAGTAGGGTAAATAAAACTTTAACTGCCTATGTACTCCAAAACAAGCATATTCGAAAGGTCGTAATCAATAAATAGAGGACGTAGCAGTTGAATTATGAAAAATGGAGATCTATAAGGAATTTGCTTACCTTTATACGAGGGGTCCTTATCCGACGTACAGTAAGAGGATGGCCGAGCTCCTTCCCAATATCTTCGGTAAACTCGGGGTAAAGCCCGAAAGGATCTTAGATCTAGCTTGCGGAGAAGGGACGTTCGCGATAGAAATGGCGAAAAGAGGCTTTGAAGTAGTAGGCTTAGATCGATCTCCGTACATGTTGAAGTTCGCGAGAAGGAAGGCAAAAAGAGAGGGAGTGGAGGTGAAGTTTATCAAAGGAGATATGAGAAAGCTTAGCTTCAAAGAGGAGTTCGATTTGGTAACCTGCTGGTTTGATAGTTTGAACTATTTACTAGAGCTAAGGGATTTAGAGGAAACCTTTAGAGGCGTACATCGCGCTCTTAGAAGAGGAGGCTTCTTTATCTTCGATATGAACACGATTTATGGACTCGTGAGTTGGAGAGAGCAACCATGTAATATTGAACAAGATACACCAGAGCTTTTTGAGGTACACTGTAAGGATTACGATTTTGAAAGGAATATAGCTACTATGAGGATCATAGGGTTTGTAAAGAGAGGTAAAGGGTGGATTAGAATTGAGGAGGTGCATAGAGAACGAGGGTATACGATAAAGGAGATTGAGGATTGTCTGAACAAAACCGGGCTAAGAATAATTGCGCGTTGGGGAGATATTAGGGAAATGAGCGAATTAAAGCCGGACAGCAGACGTGTATGGTTTGTAACAAGGAAGAAGTGACGTTAGATGGGGAAGACAATGCTTACTTAAGCCTTCTCATAATTTTATCGAGCTTCTCTATCACTTTAAATGGACTTTCTCCTAATACTACTATCATAGGCTCCTTACCCCATCCTCCGGTATCGTAAATTACATCCGGCACCTTTCCTATTCTTTCAATGGCCACCTTAACTCCCCATTTCATGGTCATTCCCTCTTTAGCTTTAACCTCTTCAGGCTCCTCTCTCCTATCGAAGTAGGAAACCTCTAAATTCGCCTCTTCCACAGCTTTCATTATATCCTCAGAATACCTCAAGTTGATAGCGCTCCTTATTTCAGGATCGTATTTCATGACTTCCAATATGATATTCGCAACATGTTCGGAAGCGCCGAACTCC
>CAYQTV010000146.1:0-3028 GCA_964420525.1 uncultured Nitrososphaerales archaeon
GCTACTAAATACGAATGTTCGAGTTCTACGGTTCCTCCGAATTTTATAATATCTTCGGATGCTTCTGAAATGATAACGTCGATTATATCGTCGGATGTAATAGCTCCTAGAAGCCTGCCCTTCTTATCCACTACAGGGATTTCTTCTAAGTCGTACCTAGCTACCAGCTTCGCCACCTCCTCTTGATCGGTATCGGATAAGACCGTTGGAGGCTTTTTTACTCATTTAACGTCTTGCTCCTTGGAACGGTTATGGCTTCCGTTACTACTCATCCTAAAAAATTCCCTCCCATCTACGACGTATAGGTAGTTCGAGGTATCGTACTTACGGAATTTTAACGTTAACGTAAGCTCCCCTAACGCCTCTCCTGCTTTTCTATCCTTATGGAATATTAGAATTTGATTCGTCACAACCCTCCTGAAACGGCAGAGGGTATTCGAGTAGGGTTTTTACTTCCTCTATCTTCCAGTATGGCAGTTCCCTATAGAGTAGACGTTTAGTGTTAGGCGGAAGCTTAGTGAGTAGATCGGCTAATTCATCAGCAGGTAATTCAGTAGCCATTCTAACGAGCCTGTTTGGAGGATACCTTTAACAAAATTTAGAAGTATCTCATCCTCTAATTTATCTATGAACTTAGATATCGATTCATTAGAAATGAGTAATTAAAGGCCTGAGTTGAGGATCTAGCCTTTTTTAGAAGGTCCGATATATAGCTTATGTCCATTAATTCCAATATCGCTTTTACGTATCTATTTCCCCCTTCTTTCAAAATAAGCTGAATTTTTCACTAAGCTCTTCAATATTAACTTCAGAATTCATATTAGCACTTCTATATCCGCTTCTACTATTACTTTGTTCTTTACTAAATAAAATTAGAGCTATAAAAGGGAGTTTAAGGCCTCAGAAGCCTTCGACCTCACCTCATCGATGTCAATAGATGATATCTCCCCATTCCCAAAAACCCTCTCTCCTCCGATGTAAACATACCTTATCCTATCTTTATTCGTTGAATAGAAGACGCTCGTTAATATATCCCACGTAACTTCCAAGCCCTTTAAATCTATTACGATGAAATCGGCTTCTTTACCAGGTTTTAAAGATCCAACGTTCATCCTTACAGCCTTTCCTCCGTTCTCCGTAGCCATCTTAATGCAGTCCCTAATTGATATCGCATTGGAGGATTCTCGTAAAGCTCTTTGAATATATATACATGTTCTCATTTCTTCAAAAATATTGAAGTTCTCAGAGCTCGCCGGTCCGTCTGTACCTAAAGCAACGTTCACCCCTCTTTTTAACATTTCAGCTACTTTAGCGATCCCCGACCCCAATCTAGAGTTCGATCTTGGACAGTGAACAATCGTGGCTTTAGAACGCGATAGCTCAGCTATTTCATCCTCACTTAAGTGAACGCCATGCGCTGCTATTAATCTATCATTAAGTAAGCCGAGCTCCTTGAGCATATCAAGGGGTCTTCTACCTTTATCCCTTAATACGTTTTCAATTTCATCCCTAGTTTCTGCAAAGTGTATATGGATTGAAAGGTTGAATTTATCTGATAGCTCCTTAATTTCCTTCAATATTTCAGTGCTACAAGTATAGAGAGAATGGGGGCCTAATGCGAGTTTCGCGCTAACAGACTTAGTTAGGGATAAGTAATAATCTATTCGTTTAAGCCTTTTCCAGCTTTCCTCCTCCATGTACTTTACCTTATCCATGAAGGCTAACGTTAGCATAGCTCTCGCTTTTATTCTCTTTAGTGCTCTTACCATGGGAGGAACGTTGTAGAAATCTATGAAGGAAGTGATGCCTGAAGAAACCATTTCAGAAAGTCCATATAAAGAAGCGATTTCCAAGATATCTTCACTCATCTTCTCTTCTACTTTCCATATCTCCTTAAGCCAATCCTTTAGCTTTAAGCCTTCTCCCAAACCTCTCAATATTATCATCGCTACGTGTGTATGAGCGTTTACGAAGCTAGGCATAATTAGGGAGATGCCAAAATCCGTCTCTTCCTCAAAGCCTCCAAGCTTCTTAACCTGTTCTCTCCTACCCACGTATTGTATCTTTCCATTTTCTACTAAGAGAGCTGCGTCTTCAATTAAAGGGGATTCCCAATCAGGTAACAAGTACTTAGAGTAAAAGACTTTTCTCACGATTACGTTAAGGACTTAGGGAAATATAGAGTTAACGACGAAGGATATAATTAGCTGTTTTTCATTTCTAATTGCTATGGAGGCGGAGATAGGAATTATAGGCGGATCCGGCATATACTCTCCGGATTTTATAAAGGACGTAAAGGAGGTTAAGGTGTACACGCCGTTTGGCGAACCCTCGGATTTCATACTCATAGGATATGTTGGAGATAGAAAAGTAGCGTTCATACCAAGACATGGAAGAGGTCATAGAATTCCTCCACATATGATAAACTATAGAGCAAATATATGGGCCCTAAAGGAGTTGGGGGTAAAGAGGATATTAGCTCCATCCGCCGTAGGGAGCTTACAAGAAGAAATTAAGCCCGGGAATTTCGTTATACCGGATCAGTTTATCGATATGACAAAAAGGAGATGTTACACCTTTTACGATGGCGGAAAGGTAGCGCACGTTAGTCTAGCAGATCCTTTCTGCCCCGAACTGAGGAAGGTATTAATTGAAGGTTGTAAAGCTCTAGGTTTATCTCACCACGAAGCAGGAACCTACGTATGCATAGAAGGGCCTAGGTTCTCAACTAGAGCTGAATCCGCCTTGTTTAAATCTTGGGGAGCACATATTATAGGAATGACGTTAGTACCGGAAGTGAATTTAGCGAGGGAAGCTGAAATCTGTTACGTTACTATCGCGATGGTAACGGATTACGACGTATGGGCAGAAAGGCCCGTGACGGCAAGCGAGGTAGCTAAGACTATGGCGGAAAACGTAGAGAAGGTAAGGAAATTGTTGGAGTTCGTTATTCCGAGAATTCCTAAAGAGAGGAAATGTCCATGTAAGGAGGCGTTGAAGGATGCAGTTATTTAACCTCTAGAGATCT
>CAYQTV010000147.1:0-2359 GCA_964420525.1 uncultured Nitrososphaerales archaeon
AAGAAGTAGGTATCTATACGGTTTGATCCTAAAGATAATGGAGGAGAGGAATGAAAGGTGGATCAATTGGGAAGGAGAGGCCGTGGTTACTCAAAGAGGAACGAAAAAGGGTACATGGATCGCTAGGAATTTCGCTTATAGGCCCATAGTAGTCAAAAGTGAGGAGAATCTTCTCAAGAGAAAGTTATTGGTCAGGATAGATGGTATTGCCCCAACTCACCTTTTCGGAGAAGTGATTCGGGTTCTTGAAGCTTAATAACATTGAAAATTAATATTTTAGAGGTGGTAAAGTTGTGCTCAGAAGCCATTGGAGAAATTTGGTATTTTGCCTACGATACAAACTTAGATAAGAAAACTATTGTAAAAAGGATAGGAGGTTATGAGGAAGCGAAAAAAGCCCTTCTAAGAGGTTATAAAATAGCGTTTAATTCTTTCCACCCAGGATGGGGCGGAGGAGTGGCTGATGTAATTGAGAAAGAAGGAGGTGTTGTTTATGGCGTTGTATATAAAATAGGTAAGGATCAAGTGAGCAAGCTAGATAGATTTATGGGAGTGCCCGAGTTTTACAGGAAGATTAAGGTTAAAGTTGAAACGGAGGAAGGAGAGATCGAAGCTTTTACCTATACCACAGCTAAGAAAAGAGCGTTCGTGGCCCCAACTTCTTCTTACGTTTCCCTTATATTGAAGGGGCTTAAACAACATGGATGGAACGCGGATATCGTAGAGAGTGTTAAAAAGGAGTTAGAAGGTTTAGTCGTTTAGACCATGGCTATCTTAAAATAGACATTAGAAGATCCCCCTATAGTAAGAGGTTTATCTTCAAGTAAGTTCAGCTTTTTAGAAATTTGTAGGATAAGTGGAGGTTCTAGACTGCTTCTATGAATAGCTCTTCGTTGTATAGTATGCCTTCAGCATATCCATGTCCTACAATAGAGCCGTCTTTTAAAACGTAAACTAAGTTCGCTACCTCAGCTATGGAGTTAGTGTTGCATGAAGTAATGATTACTGCTCTTCCGGACCTCTTTAAAATCGTTAATTAGGAATATTCATCCAGCATTAGAATTCCCGGGGCTATGTATTAAGACCGAAGCTAAAGTAACTCTGTGCTTCTCCTCCATGCTTAGTTTATAAGGTGGTCTTTCTAGGAGATCCGTTAATCTGAACCTTGAAGCCGTCTCCATAACCTTTCGATTTATTTCCTCCTCAGTTAAAGCGAGCTGACGTACAGTGAGGGCTATTTCGCCGTAGACGGTTAAATTGAAAAGCTGATCATTTAGATCTTGGAGAACGAAGCCTATCCTTTTCCTCGCCTTCAGCAACTCTTCCTTTATAGGTTTGTCATCTAATAGTACTATGCCTCTCCCCGGTTTTAACAACCCAGCAGCTACCATGAGGAGCGTTGTTTTACCGCGGTCCATTCGGTTCAATAATAGCTATCGCCTCATTTCTTATTAACTAAAAACTCATTCTCCTTAAAGCTTTAACTCCTCCAGGATGGCTATATGATACGTCTTCCACTCTTAACAGCATATATTACCCGCTAGGAGCTTGAGCATTAATGTGAAAAACTGTTAGGGTTATTAATAATACGTCAACGGCGCTTATTTTCGCTAGAGCTCCTTTTACTGAGGGATGTGTTGAGAAAGCTCCCACTTTTAATAGCTTTCCCCAAGTTCCTAAGCTCGTTCATGGCTTCTGAGCGATAGATCTTCTACGATTGTAGCTAGAATGTTCCACTGAATTCAGAATGAAGATCGTAAAACCGATCCTCCTGGAGTTGTAAACGAAATAGGGATGATACTATAAATACCCAAGCAGCAGCGGGAAGGATTATCCGTCCCCATAAGAAAATCGGTACTCAGAAAAGCGAAAGTAAACTCAGACATATCGTCAATACAGTTAGCGGAGTTAAGAGTTTAAAGCTAAAGGCAACCGTCCTCGTAAGCATTAGAGAGGAGATTAAGATTATAGCTATCGAGGAGTTAAGGGGAATTCTAGTATCCATCTGATCTAAAGTGCCGATATCTTCAGCAAGCTCTTTCTAGAAAATATTGAACAAGAAAAGCCAACTTCGCTCCTTAATTTCCCTGTTGATTACTAAGCTTACAGTTTAAGATTATGCGAATTCCCAGAAAACCTATAATTATATATCCGATCACGTTCGGCAAGCCTAGAATTGTGTAGTCGAGAAATGGCGTCCAATTGAGATTTTCAGTTAAATTTAGTAAATCGAACGTTTCGGCTGCTACGTAGAGGTTCGCGATAGCCTACGTAATCAGCTAAGAATTATCTCAAAAACAGGACTAATAAGGATCAGCGTGGATGCGAAAATTATTGGCTTTGTTTGAAGATTTAACTT
>CAYQTV010000147.1:2369-3024 GCA_964420525.1 uncultured Nitrososphaerales archaeon
CATATACAACGACTAGGGCGGGGTAATAATCCCTTCAATAATTCCTAGCATGGCATGCCACGTTACTATAATGGGTACCGTAATAGCTATACCGAACGGAAATGATGGTGAATAGCTATCTCTAGACCACATGCTAATTTAGCAAATACAATACCAAGCCATCTCCGAAGAATGTGAAGATCGTACGTATTGGATTACCTGCTTTAAGCGTTTTAGTAAGCGCTCTATAAATTAAATACCCCATTATACATCATAATTTATTTACTACATTAAGGACGTTTACACCTAAACCGTTGTCCCCCCATCACAGAATACTAAGCATTGGATAAAGAATTCTAGAGACATCAATAGAAATTCAAGCCAGGGCTTTAGAATGAAGCCCGCTAAAGCCACCTCCTATGAAATGAAGGCTCATCCCTCCTAGTATAGGCCAGTTAAGCATTTGAGCGGCAAAAATAGCGGAACGTACTCTGATAAAGTTCTTTCTCTCCTCAGCTTTTTTAATTACATATCCTTCGTAAATTAGGAAAAATAGCATAGGTAATGATTGCGGTGGTTATATCGAGAAACCTATTCGGTATGTGCATGCTTATCGCTAAGGTGACCTATTTTAAGTGTTAGCATTTTAATGTAAGGATTGTCGAAATACGTTATC
>CAYQTV010000148.1:0-3019 GCA_964420525.1 uncultured Nitrososphaerales archaeon
GAATTACTACGGAATGTTCTTCTTGCTTTTAAAGGAGTACGGGGGTGTAAGAGTAGACGTCGAAATTCCAGAACCAAAGGTTCTACCTAGAATGGGGATAATGGACTTTAAGACCGGGGAAATCTTTGAGAACTTAAATGAATTCTTACATCAATATGAATTTAAGGATAAGCCCCTAATTGGCGTTCTCTTTTACGGAGGATATCACTACGATCAGTCTTATCCAGCCGCAAGGCTCCTCGTAGAAAAGCTTGAAAGGCTAGGTTATGGAGCGATACCCGTTTTCTGCTCCGACTTAAGGTATTACCTCGCAATTGAGAAGTTCTTTTTTAAAGACGAGGAACCCGTAATAGAGGCTTTAGTAGATTTAATATGGTTCAGGTTAGCGGGAGGACCTATTGGCGGAGATCATAAAATAACTCTTGAAGTACTATCTAAGCTTAACGTGCCGATATTACATGGAATTCACTTATCTTCGAGAAGTATTGATGAGTGGAGGAGATCTAAAGAAGGCATACCTCCTATCGAAACGGTTACGAGCGTTATCTTACCCGAACTTGATGGTAGAAACGAGCCTATCGTAACGCATGCTCCTAAGCGACGATCGGTAAATGGGTTTAAAGTAGAGGAATACGTTGCTATCGAGGATCGAGTAGAGAAGTTAGCGAAGAGGCTTGTTAAGTGGGTAGAGCTTAGGAGAAAGGGAAACGAAGAAAAGAGAGTAGCGATAATCATATACAATTACCCTCCGGGAGAGGAAAACCTAGGAAAGGCCTCATACCTCGATACCTTTAGAAGCTTAACTAACCTCTTAAGGGCAATGAAGGAGAGAGGGTATAAGATAACGTCCGTTCAAGAAGATATAAAGGAGCTATTTGTAACGAACGGAATCGTTAACTCGGGGGAGTGGATTTTAACCGTTGAAAAAGCGAATAAGATGTTAAAGGTTACGCTAGATGAGTACGTTAGCTGGTTAAAGGAACTACCAAGCAGCGTAGTTAAGAGGGTTATTGAGGAATGGGGAGAACCCCCTGGAAAAATTATGACATTCGGCAATTCGATACTGATTCCAGGAATTATGCTTGGAAACGTTTTCATAGGCCTTCAGCCTTCTAGGGGAGTTCACGAAGACCCTACAAAGATATATCACGATAAGGATTTACCTCCACACCATCAGTATATAGCCTTCTACAAATGGATTAAGAATAAGTTCAAAGCCGACGCTATTATTCACCTCGGTACTCATGGAACGCTAGAGTTCTTACCCGGTAAAGAGGTAGGCTTATCTAGCGAATGTTTTCCCGATATTCTCATAGATGATTTGCCTAACATCTACGTTTATCACGTAGTTAATCCATCGGAATCATCTATAGCGAAGAGGAGAAGTTATGCGGCAATCGTTAATCATTCGAGCCCTCCTATATCCGTAAGCGAGCTACACGGAGATCTATATGAAGTAGAACGCCTCATAGTAGAATACTTCGATACCGTGCAATACGATAAGGAAAGGGCGAGAAAAGTGGAGGAGAAGATTTTGGAGAAGGCTAAAAAGTACGATCTGGGAAGTAATGTGGAGGAGATCTACGATAGGATCGAGGAATACAAGCGTTCTCTAATTCCTAAAGGTCTTCACGTTCTCGGAAGTAAAATATCTCCAAGTGATGTCTTAGATTACTTAACTGCTCTATCTAGATACGATAGAGGAGGGGTAAGAAGCCTTCATAGAGTTCTAAGTGAAGCTTACGGATTTAATTACGATGAGATCCTTACTAGACCGCATGGAAGAGCTCCAAATGGAAAGCTATACTCAGAAGTTTTACATGAAATTGAAGGAGAAGTGAGGAGAATAGTAAGGGAATGCGTAGTGGAGGGAAAATCGGTAAAAGCCCTAAATTTAAAGGTCGGAGATCAAGAGTTGGAGAAAGCGGTAAACTTCTTACGAGGAGTGTATAAGAGGATTTTAGAATCTGATGAGATGGGCTCTGTTTTAAACGCCTTAGAAGGAAAGTTTATCCAACCGGGACCTGGAGGAGATCTAATTAGAACTCCTGAGATTTTCCCAACAGGAAGGAATACCTATCAGCTAGATCCAACTAATATACCTACTGAAATCGCTACTGAGCGAGGAGAGGAGATAGCTGAGAGGTTCCTTAAGGAGTTCCATGAAAAATACGGTAGATATCCTAAAACGGTAAGCGTCGTTTTATGGGCCTTTGAGACTATGAAAACTGGAGGGGAAACCATAGCCGCTATTTTCAGGCTTTTGGGAGTAAAGCCCATTTGGAAAAGCGTTTACATAAGGGATATCGAAGTTATTCCCCTTTCTCAGTTAAAAAGGCCTAGGATCGATGTGGTTGTAACGATCTGCGGTATTTTCAGAGATACCTTTTATAACGTCGTGGAGCTGCTCGATAAGGCCTTTAAGACGGTGGCTAATTTAGATGAGCCGTTAGAACTGAACTACGTAAAGGCGAACGTAGCGGAGGCTTCGAAAAAGTACGGAAATTCCTCTTTATTTAGGATTTTCGGACCTCCTGAAGGAAAGTACGCTACGAGCTTAACTTCGTTAATTGAAAGCTCTGAATGGAGTAATGAATCGGAGCTGGTACAAGCATATCTTGAGAGCATGAAGTTCGCGTATGGGGAGAGGAATAGAAACGTCGAGGCAAGAGAGCTGTTTAACTTCATGCTCTCGAACGTTGACGTAGTAGCGCAAATTAGAGATACAGTTGAGTACGAAATTACCGATTTAGATCATTATTATGAGTTCTTAGGAGGTTTAACGAAGACCGTTGAGAGAGCGAAAGGGAGGAAGCCGTTAACGTTGATCGCAGACACGACTAAGGAGAAGGTTAAGGTGGAGAAGGCAGAGGAAGCCGTTAAAAGAGGAGTCTTAACTAGAACGCTTAATCCTAAATGGTTAGATTCCATGCTTGAACACGGCTATAGCGGTGCAACTAAGATAGCCGATAGGGTGGAGTACATGTTGGGCTTAGCTGCTACGTTAGGAGGGATACGG
>CAYQTV010000149.1:0-2975 GCA_964420525.1 uncultured Nitrososphaerales archaeon
TCAGATTCAAAGGTATAGAACTTTCCATCCAAGTATAGAACATCCAGTGCTTTATCGCCTCCTACATGCCCTCCCTTTACAACTACCCCTTTAGGTCCCAACTTCGATATTTTAATAGCTGCCTCCTTCATATCATCTACGTCCTTAATTTCCATATCGACAAGCCTCTTAGCCTCATATACGTTTGGAGTTAGTAAGGTAGTCAAGGGGAAGAGCTTCTTCACTAGAGCTTCGACCGCCTCGTCCCTTAACAAAGGAGCTCCCGTCTTCGCTACCATTACGGGATCTACCACAATTGGAACGTCGACTTTTGAGACTTCCTCTGCAACTACTTCAATTATATCCTCCGAATACAGCATTCCGGTTTTTATTACGTCCGTTCCTATATCTTCAATTACCGCTTGGATTTGAGCTCTAACTACTTCAGGGTCGACCTTCATGACTTTCGTTACTCCTAATGTATTTTGAGCGGTTATAGCGGTTATAGCTGTCGTACCGAAAACACCTAGAGCGGAAAAGGTTTTCAAATCGGCCTGAATACCCGCTCCTCCTCCGGAATCGGAACCGGCTATCGTTAAAGCTTTAGGAATTCTTCCCATACGAAAACTTCCGTAATACTACATCAAAAACTTTCCTATAGAGTAGCGTTTAAATAAGCGAGCTAAGAACTACCTCTTAAGATGGAGAGGTTAAAGGAAAGGATAATTAGGGCGGAATGTATAGGTCATTGTGTATGTGGAGTTTGTAGATTGTATTGGGTTAAGAGCTTAGGGGGGTGTAAGAGACCCGGTTATAAATTAAAGCTCTTTACTTAGGAAGTCGTTCCATACCCTCTCTAAATGAGGAGATTTTGTAATTAAAGGAGATTTCTTCGCGTATCTACTGTATAGCTCGTTCCAGTTCCTTATGCCATAAGCCTTCATAGTCTTTCTGAGGTTGCCGGTTCCGGTACCGAAGCTGGCCCAAGATATTAGAAGATCGCTGACCTCTTCGTTACCGGTAGAAAATATAGCTTGAATAATGGCATCTCTCGGAGAGTAACCAGAAAGCCTAATTGAGGGATCTCCAGAAAGCTTCTCACATAGATATTTCCTCTTCAATAGCAGCTCTTCGTAGGAATCGAGATCGGCGAATTGAAATGGAGTACCCGTTTTCGAAATAAAGGGGTTTATTGAAATCCTAATTGAATTTCTATCGTTAAAACCCAGCTTTTTAATCTTCTTTACTAGTGAAACGATGCTATCTAAATCCTCTTTCCTCTCTCTAGGGAGACCGTACATGAAGTACATCTTTACGGCCCTAAATCCGAGCTTTCTAGCGTTTTTAAGTACCGTAAAGATCTCTTCGTCCCTTACCTTTTTATTAAGTAAGAACCTCAATCCTTCATTACCCGTCTCAGGCGCTACAGTGACGATCCTCTGACCTCCTTCCCTCAACAGCTCTAGAATTCCCTCGTTTAAAGCCTCAATTCTAATAGATGGTATCGAAATGCTAAGTCCCAAATCTCTAACTATGAAGTTGAGGAGATCAATGCCGTAGCTATCGCTAGGATAATTTGATGAAATTAAGGCAACCGATTTAACATCATTTAATTCCACGCCTCTCTCGATCTCCCTCTTGAGCTTAGCTAAATCCTTTCTTCTTTCAGGACAAAAATGATACGCTAGGAGACAAAATAGACACATGTTAGTACATCCTCTGCTCACTTCAGCTAAAAAGGCCCTTCCGTATATTCCCTCATACCCCTCTTTGGGTAAAACATGTAATGTAGGTGACCAAGCATTATTAAGATCTTTCAACCAGTACCTTTCGACTTTTCCATCATAATCTGGCACTAGTATTCCTCTCTTTCCAGCTAACTCGTCCTCGGCTTTTTCGCCTTTAATTAAAGCTTCAACCACCTCAGGCACGATTCCCTCCATTTCCCCTACACCTATTACATTAGCTATCTTAAAGAGAGGATATGGGTTGGAAGTTACACAGGGACCGCCAACGATAATTAGAGGCTTCCTCCTCTTTCTCCTCCTCGGCTCTATATTAGATGAAATCAACATTCTAACAAGTCTGACGTAATCCAGTTCATAATGGACCGAGAAGAATATGGCGTCGAACTTAGACAATGGTTTAGAAGTTTCAATACTAACGAATCCATTTCCAGAAGATGGTTTATCGTAAACTACCCTCTCTGCGTACACTTCCGAATATTCATTTAGCTTAAAATACAGCATATGGAAAGAAAGGGTAGAAATGGCAACGTTGTATAAAGATGGATAAGCTATCGCTACGGAAAGCGAGTAACGCTTCTTATAGATAACGTTCGATTCTCTTAACACATATCTCGCTCCAATGTCCTGAGCTTTAACGTTTACTTAAGGTAATTTTAATAGCTATTTCCCCATACATTAAAACGTGAGCGTGTTATCTACGCTCCAAAAGCTAATTCAGATTCCCGGAGTTTCCGGATATGAAGCCAAGGTAAGGGAAACCATCCGATCTTTGATTAAGGAGGAGAATGTAGAAGTAGATGCCTTAGGGAATTTAACGGTGAATATCGGGGAGGGAGATAGATCGATACTCCTAACCGCACATATGGATGAAATAGGATTGGTTGTTACGAATATAGAGGAAGACGGGAAAATTAAGTTTAGAAAGGTAGGAGGAATCGACGATAGGGTCCTAATTAGTCAACACGTCACAATTCACAGCGATGAAGGCGATGTTCCAGGAGTGATCGGTATAGCGCCGCCTCATCTACAACTAGAAAAGGAAGCTAGAGTAATTCCGTGGAATGAGCTGTACATAGATGTAGGAGCTACATCAGCAGATGAGGTAAGGGAATTAGGAGTCGAGCTCTTAAATCAAGTGACCTTTTACAAACCTTGGCGTTTACTAAATAGAGGTAGGGTCCTGGTTAGTAGAGCGATCGATGATAGGTTAGGCTGTAGCCTACTCGTTGAACTACTAAATGAAGTAAA
>CAYQTV010000150.1:0-2966 GCA_964420525.1 uncultured Nitrososphaerales archaeon
TAGCTAAGAAGTTAACCGTTCCTGAAAAGGTAGCTCCTTGGAATATAGAGTTCTTGAAACAGCTAGTTAAAAACGGACCTAACGTTCATCCTGGAGCTAATTACGTTATAAGACCGGATGGCGTTAAAATTAGGCTTGAGTATGCAGCGGATAGAGAAGCGTTAAGCGAAGCTTTAGGTCCAGGTTATATCGTTGAAAGGCATCTAATGGATGGAGATATCGTCCTATTCAATCGTCAGCCATCTCTACACAGGATGTCCATTATGGCTCACTTCGTTAAAGTGCTTCCATACCGCACCTTTAGGCTACATCCAGCCGTATGTCCACCCTATAACGCGGACTTCGATGGAGATGAGATGAACCTACATGTACCGCAAGGAGAGGAAGCTAGATCCGAAGCTCTAATGTTAATGAGGGTTCAAGATCAGATAATTTCCCCAAGGTATGGAGGACCTATAATAGGGGCTATAAGAGACTACTTAACGGCGGCTTTCTTACTTACTAAGCCTGGAGTTTACCTAACTAAGGAAGAGTTCTCAAACTTAGCGTATGCAGGGGGATATAAGGGACCTCTTCCCGAACCTGAAATAAAAAAGCCCATACCTCTATACTCCGGAAAGCAGCTCTTCTCTCTATTCTTACCTAAGGGATTTAATTATGTCTTAACTTCTAAATGGGCTAAATCGAAATATAAGAAGGCCGTTCAAAACGATGTAATTGTTAAAGATGGTCAGCTAATTTCAGGAGTAATAGATAAGGGATCCATAGGAGCGGAGGAGCCCGATACCATATTACATAGGATAACCAAAGATTATGGAACTGAAGTAGCGAGGAACTTCCTCAATTCCTTCTTGAACGTCCTTAAGATCTACATAACAAGACAGGGCTTCACTTATGGGTTTGATGAACTCGAGCTTCCTAGGGAGGCCGTAGAGGAAATTAAGAGGATAATAGATGAAGCTTATGTAAGAGTTCAGGAGTGGATTAAGAAGTACAAAGAGGGAACGTTACCGACGATTAGAGGAATGAAGCCTAAGGAGGTACTAGAGCATTACATTATGAACGAGCTTAGCAGAGCCAGAGATGAGGCTGGAAAGGTCGTGGAGAGACATCTATCCGACGATAACGCCGGTATAATTATGGCGATGACGGGAGCGAGAGGAAGTATACTCAACTTAGGACAGATGATGGCTACTTTAGGACAACAAAGCGTAAGAGGAAAGCGTATTAAACGAGGTTATTATAGGAGAGCCTTACCTCACTTCAAGCGAGGAGATCAAATGCCAGATGCATACGGGTTCGTTAGATCCAACTTTAGAGACGGCCTCAATCCAATTGAATTCTTCTTCCACGCTATGGGTGGAAGGGAAGGCCTTGTAGATACCGCGGTTAGAACCCAACAAAGCGGGTATATGCAGAGGAGGTTAGTGAACGCTATGGAACACTTAAGGGTTGAGTACGACTTAACGGTAAGAGATCCCGAAGGGAACATAATACAGTTCCTATACGGAGAGGATGGAATAGACCCAGCTAAAAGCGATCACGGAAAAGCAGTTAACGTAGAGAGGTTAGCTGAAGTTGAAGCCTTAGTAGACGATCCGAAGCTACCTAGAGTGACTAAGGAGGAAGTTGATAAGCTGTTAAAGAAGTATAAAGACCAGCTAAATCCGAAGATAATGGAGGAGCTCAGACAGGTTCTCTACAGAGGAAACTTAAGCCTGAAATCGGCGAAGAACGTAGTTCAAAAGGCGGTAGAATCTATTAAGAGAGCCACTGTTGAACCTGGAGAAGCTATAGGGGTCGTTGCCGCTCAATCTATAGGGGAGCCCGGTACTCAGATGACGCTTAGAACCTTCCACTTCGCAGGAGTAAGGGAGAGGGACGTAACCTTAGGTTTGCCTAGGCTAATAGAGCTCGTAGATGCGAGAAAGCAGCCGAGTACGCCTACTATGGACATATACCTAGATGAAGAGCATAGGAAATCTAAGGAGAAGGCCATGGAGGTAGCTAGGGAAATACTATTCACTAAGGTCGAGGACGTTACCGAAAGAGCCGAAATAGACTTCATAGAACAAGGGGTTACCTTCTACCTTTCAGAAGATAGGATGAAGGAAAGGAACGTAAGCATACAGGACGTAGCTAAGGTATTGTCTGGAGGAAGAAGGAAGGTAGTAGTGGATGAGAAGGAGAAAAAGGTAACCGTAGTTCTAGGAACGCTAGATCTAAACGCCTTACAATCCTTTAGGAAGAAGGCCTTAAACACTAGGGTTAAGGGAGTACCTAATATTGAGAGAGTATCGGTGATAAAGAAGGAGGGAGAATGGATAATACAGACTTCAGGCTCTAACCTTCCCAAGGTATTAAAGATGCCCGGTGTAGATCCAACTAGAACGACTACTAACAACATATACGAAATAGCTATGACCTTAGGAATCGAAGCGGCTAGAACCGCCTTAGTAAAGGAGATAGTTAATACGTTAAACGAACAAGGTTTAGAGGTAGATATTAGGCATATCTTGCTGGTAGCCGATCTAATGACGAGTAAGGGAGTTCTACAACAGATAGGAAGACACGGCGTAGCAGGATCTAAGCCTAGCGTATTAGCTAGAGCCGCCTTCGAAATTACGGTTCCAACTATAGCTGAGGCTGCCGTAAAGGGAGAAGTAGAAAGGCTAAGGGGCGTTACCGAAAACGTAATAGTAGGATCAACGATACCTGTTGGTACGGGAATGGTAGAGCTCTACATAAAGAGCAGTGAGGAAGAATGAAAACTTTAAAAGCCTTTGAAAGCTTTCTAAGACGGTCGATTAAAACCGGAAAAGTAGATTTAGGGTACAAAAGCACTCTATCTAGCATTAAGTCGGCTAAGCTTGTAATTTACTCTAGATCTCTAGAGCCCGAAAGGGTACAGGAGCTCATTAAAGCCGCTAAATCCCATAAAACTCCCGTAGTAGAGTTCGATGGAA
>CAYQTV010000151.1:0-2893 GCA_964420525.1 uncultured Nitrososphaerales archaeon
CTCATCAACTCTAGCGACTTCCATAACTTAGCCCACCAACATATAAATTCCCACCTATTTAAATGTTCCCACTCAACTCCCTATTTTTCGCCTAGTATTCTATTTACGTATTTCGAGCGTTTTCCTCCTGCTGCTAAATATTTTTAATCAGAAAAAATTACCTTGTAATTTAAAAATCACCCATTCCATATTTGTTAATTTTTTCTTCGTTATATTGCTCGCTTTACCGAATCCCATACAATCAGTTTTTTATAAAGTTAAGAAGTATTTAAGATACCTCTCCCTCCATCCTCGTTTAAATCTAGAAAGCCTTAGCGTTGTCCCACACTAATTAAGCATGTTCATAGGAAGGGTGGAATGCTGGAATTCGTTGTGGTCATATATAGCCGGGCTCGAGCCTCTCAATTTCATGATACTTATCATCTAGCCTTATACATCCCATTTTTACGGCTTTTACGCGATCGATTTCTTCCAGTGGGGTGGAGATCATGATCCTCTTCGCTTTCAAATCCAGCTTCTCTACAACCCCTATGTCTAGGAACCTCCCCTTATCTCCTAATAATCCTACCACTATCCCCTTCTCAAATCCCCTAACTAAGATCTTAACGACCTTATCTGAAAAGGCTTCTCTAATCCTCTGATAGCTAGCCTTATCGATTCTCCTGCTCGATATTGCGATGATAGAATCTCTAGATATTTCGCAGTAATCCACTCTACAACCGATCATCGATTCTACTATCCTTACGGTTTCTCGAGATGCTTCACTTCCGCTTCCTAGAAAGGACCCTACAAGGGAGATGCCGTTCAACTCTATAGACTTCCTCGATATCCCCTTCTTACTGAAGTAGTTGGAGAAAGCCCTCTCTCTAAGCACTTTACGATCCGATCGATCCCTCTGTTTAACCCATTTAGACGATGGAAGCTCCAACACTTCGTAACTCAACGCCTTGAATTGAGTAATTAGGTGTTTCAACTCATCGCTTTTCTGGAGGGCTATAATTAAGCTTGGATTCAACGCTTCAATAGCGTACTGTTGGTATGCTCTAGCCGGGCCGCCAAATACCATTCCAGGGGTATCTACTAAGACTAAATCGGAGCTCTTCCTGCCCTCTTCAACTAGCTTAGTAGTTCCAACCACCATCGGAAGCAGATGTCCTACAGGAGATGTAGAGCCTATGAAGTAAGCCGAGACCAGGCCGACTTCATCTAAAAACGTCACCTGATTATTTAGGGTTCCCAAGCCTATAGTCGTCGGAGGGCCTATATCAGACTGCCCTACATCGCAATCTACCACGGAGACCTTAAGCCCTCTCTCCGAGAGCTTGTTAGCTAGGTAAGTGGTGAAAAAGGTCTTGCCTGAATCTATCGAGCCTATAATGAAGACCGTACGGATTTTATCGGTTAGGGAATCCAGAACCTCCTTCCACTCGTTAGGTATGGTTGAGGACTCTAGCTTAGTTACCTTACCGCTCCCCTTCAACTGAACTTCGGCCTTGCTTGGAGATTCTATTAAGGTAGCTTTAGCGAGGGGGATGATAGCCTCCTCTCCCGGCTTAAGTCTTTTACCGGTTATCTCCGCTTCGCCGTTGAGCACCTTCACTTTGAGAGGCCCTTCAACTATATAGTAGCCTGAGATTTCTTCGATTTTATCAAACGCCATTTTAATTACCTCGATATAATCCTCATGGGCTAATTTAGAAAATAAGCTATAAGCTTTATCCCTCTACACGTTTTTAACGCGTAGCCCTTTTGTATATTCATCTATAAAGGAGTTAAAGAGATGGGGAAGATTAAGATGAACCGACCTGAATTCATTAGAGAAGCGATATGGAAGAGAATTGAGCAGGAAGAGAGAAGGAAGGCAGTTGAAACGCTTCTACGAGATCTGAGAAATAAGAGGTGCTCGGTTCCAAGGGGCTTTATAAATAGGACGATTAGGGAAGCAAGGGAGGCTAGATGAGCCTCTACATAGCCGATGCCTCAGTTGTAGCTAGGTTCTTGCTAACCGAGGATCTATCCAATAAAGCCGAGCTCGTATTGAGGGACTACTTAGAGGGAAAGATATCCATAGCTTCTCCAAAGTCAATGGTGTACGAAGTAGGGAATGTTCTCTGGAAAAGCGGTTAAATTAAGGCATTTATCGCTAGAGGAGGCAAAGGAAAGGATCGCACATTTAATTAAGCTGAAAATTACGCTACTTGATCTAGAAGACGGAGATTATGGAGAGGTTCTGGAATACGGCTCCAATAAAGATATTACTTATTACGATAGCGTGTACGTGGTTTTGTCTAAAAAGCTTGGCGGAATTTTGCTGACCGCCGATGACGCTCTCTACAGTAAAGTTAAGAAAGATGTTGATGTGATGCATTTAAGGGATTACGGGCTTAAGATCTAAAACATTAAACCTTTTCTTAAAGAGCATTCTAGGGTTCGATTAAAAAGCTATTGCAATAAAGAAACAGGGATATTTCGAATTTAACGATTTAACGGAAATTAAATAATAAGTAAGGAAGGTATCGCTTTTAACATAAGTTAGTAAACCTAATTGTCTACGATAATTGAATAAGGAGGATAAGAGCTATAACTACGATACGTTCAACGTAATGGTAGAGCCGATAGTTGAAGGGGTGTATTGGAAGTGTCCGTTTTGCGAATTCAAAGCTATAAGTAGGGAGGTAACTGAAAGCCATATTAGGAGAGAGCATGAAAGGCCTCCTCCTAGAAAGAAGGTGAATAACTCCGAATTTACCGATTTTATAGGCCTGCCCGTAGTCGTCATTTTGAGGAACGGAATGAAAATAGAGGGTAGGTTTGTAGAGGAAACGCAAGCTAGCTTAATCTTGGAGAATGCAACCATTGCTGGATCTAACCGGGTAAGAGGGAGAGTTATAGT
>CAYQTV010000152.1:0-2828 GCA_964420525.1 uncultured Nitrososphaerales archaeon
CCCTTATTTTCTTTAAGGTCACTTTATCGGCTGCTTCTACGTAAATTGAGCCTCTATCTAACTCTCTTTCTGGAAAAACCTCCGGATCTCTCAAATAGCTTTCAGGAATGTACGACCTACACGTACTTAGGATTAAAAACCTCCTAAATCTCTCTAAGGAAGTCTCTACTTCTATCTCCACCATGATCTTTCCCTTATAAGAGGATAAAGTTTTAGAGGGAGAAAAACTTTCTCCCTCTTAGGGGGCGATGACGACTCTAGCCCTTGAGAGCAAATGATCGAGAT
Source organism: uncultured Nitrososphaerales archaeon (assembly GCA_964420525.1). Classification (GTDB taxonomy): domain Archaea; phylum Thermoproteota; class Nitrososphaeria; order Conexivisphaerales; family CALBHZ01; genus CALBHZ01. The sequence continues at coordinate 286 of CAYQTV010000152.1, forward strand.
CTTGAGTGCTGAGCCCCTCTTTATGGAATAATATTTTGTGCTATAGCACAAAATATATAAACCTTCCATGTTAAAGTGTAAAACGGGGATGAAGTTGTTTGAAGAGTTAATTGAAACAGTAATTAGGTACGAGCTAACTTCTTCATGGCAACTACTATTAAAGGAACGATGCCTTACTTGGAATCGATACTTATTAAAAACGGTAGATAACAGTTCTAGGAGGTGGTAGGGAGATGGGATATGTCTGGTATAGGTTTGGTAGAAGGTGGAGAAGGCTCTACGGTCCGCCATGGGGAGGGCCTCCCTGGTACCCTCCATATCCATCAACTTATCCACAACCTTATCCTCTTCCTCCCGATCCTGAAAACGAGCTCAAGATGTTAGAGGAGTATAAAAAGGATCTAGAAGAGGATCTTAAGGACCTTCAAGAGGAGTTAAAAGGGGTAGAAGCTAGGATACAGGAGCTTAAAAGAGCGTTAGGAAAAACTAGCTAGAGGTTATAACGATAGGCCTTTTACTAGTCAAGGCTAAGGTCGTCTTCCTCCTACCGCTTTCCAATAATCTCCATAGAGTTCCCCTAGATATTTTCATCTTTTCAGCAGCCTCCTCTTGCTTTAAGTTCTCTAAATAAGTCAACCTCATAGCTTCTAATTCATCATAGCTTAAAAATACGGGTTCCCCCTGTATCGGAACTCCGGCCTCGTCATATGGTATGAAAGTTACGGACATCGGTTTAAATGATAGAAAACGAGGTTTAGGCGGCCTTCCAATCCTCCCTCTCCTCCAAATCCATGGCATGAACTTTGTTTACTATCGATTAAATTTAAACTTAGAGGTATTCAGCAAGCTTCTCTAATACTAGACTTACCACATCTTCCTTCTTATTCGGGTTCCTTACCGGTATAACGAGCTCTACAATGAACTTATCTTGAACTAACGTTTTAGCGAAAACTTCTATCATTTCATTCTCTATTAAATCGCTTCTAACCTCAAAGGATATCTCTGATATCCTCATTTTAAATTCTTCAAATTTATCGTGAGGTATTGTGAAGTAAAGCCTTACTCTAACTCCCTCTTTACCAACTACTTTAAATGGGCATTCTAGAAATTGATGATTAGGATAGTAAATGATATGACCATCCGAGGTCGCTAAAACCGTAACCAAGCTATTTAGGTTTATAACTCTACCAGAAACCCCTCCTATCGATAAATTATCCCCTATCTTAAACGGCTTTTGAGCTTTAATGAAAAGCTCCATAGCCATCCAACTCGACACGACAGGCTTTAAGGATAACACTAAAGATATGCCGGCTAGCCCTATTAATAACATGAGGACCTCCGTTTTAACACCAAAATACGCTAAGAGGATAATGAACCCGACTGCCCATATTAAGACGGTACCTAATATCCTTAAAACGTGTAACTTATCCTTAAGGATGTACTTTAGCAGTAGAGATAGGATTGCAGAAAGAGCCACAACGGTACCTATCATGAGTATAGATTCGAAGAGTTCAGGCATCGCTTCAATAGACCCTAAGCAACCTTATATATTTAATCCCCTCAAGGGTAAAGTAGGTAGGAGTTGCTAGTAATAATAGTTGGAGCAGGAAGAATAGGTGAAGCAATAGTTGGATTTCTTGAAGAATTAGGAATTCATACGAGAATTATCGATACGGATCCAGAAAGATGCGGCCTTATTTCAAGGAAATATTCAGCAGCGGTCTTCCACGGAGATGGAAGGGATGAAGAGCTCTTGAAAATAGCAGGAGCCGATGAGGCTGATACCCTGGTTGCGTGTACAGATGACGATGACGTTAACCTAGCCGTATGTAAAATGGCTAAGGAAAAGTTCTCAATACCGAGGGTTATAGCGCGAGTTAATCATCTGTCTACGGATATAAGTAAGTTCAGAGAATATGCCGACGTAGTTTTATCTGAAGGAGAATTACTAATAAGAGCGGTTGAAAATGCTATACTTCAGAGAACCCCCCACATATTATTTGAAGATGAACAGAGCAAGGTAATCGTATTAAAAGCTAAGGTACCGACCACTTCATCGTTAATTGGTACTAAGGTGAAGGATCTTATCAACGATGGTAAAGTAGCCGCCCTGCTAATAAGAGATGGAAAAGTTACCGAAATTAAAGATGATACTGAAATAATGTACGGAGACGAATTTATAGTTGCAGGAGAACGCTCTAAAGTCACGCTACTTATATCGATGTTATTAACGAAGAGCTAATCCTTCCTATGATAGTATAATTTGCTCATTTTCCACTTCAAAAACTTATCTACTGTGATGGACAGGGCAATCCAAGATAGAACTACCACCCAACTCGTTGGGTCTGCAAAAGCTAATAGCGCCATTGCGAATAAACATAGGACAATAGCAACCTTCAATATCTTTACATTAGACTTCGTTAAATATCTGAGCTTGTAGTTAGATATCGTAACTAGGAAGAAAATAAGTAGAAATGAGGCCGAAGACAGAGAAGAGAGAAACTTAACGGTTTCCTCTGAAGTAAGCCCCGCTACGGTGATGA
>CAYQTV010000153.1:0-2821 GCA_964420525.1 uncultured Nitrososphaerales archaeon
TCTCATGTCGGATCATTTCCGTTTTCTTCCAAAAGCGGAAATCACATCTTCATTTATACGTCCTTAAAAAGACAACTTAAATATATGCGGAAGTTCGAGGATGAAGTTAATGAACATTAAAGATTTCCAAGATATGATGAAAAAGATCTATATACATCATGATTCAAAGAGGGGTATTAAAGCAACTTATGAGTGGCTAAAATCTGAAGTCGAGGAGTTAGGAGAGGCTATAGAAAAAGGAGGTAGAGATGAAGTAGAGTTGGAGTTCGCGGATGTTCTAGCGTGGCTTTGTTCCCTAGCGAACTTACTTAACGTAAGTTTGGAAGAGGTAGCTTTGAGAAGGTATTCTGGTAAATGTCCTAAATGCAAAAGCGCCCCGTGCATATGTTCCTTCAGAGAAAGGCCTAGATAATCGAATTATTGTTCCTTAAACCACTTCTCCTCAACTCTTCTCCCTCTAGGTATTTGGGATATTAACCCTGTATGGGAGTAAAGTCCACAGCCTAAAATATCATCACCGTACTTAACAATAACGTATCCCGGTTCAGCATTAAATTTCCTCTTTACGATTCCCCCCGATGCAAATTCAATTAATTCATTCTCATCCTTAAGCTCGACCACATTCTTCCTAGCAAATTTTCCGAAGATCTGAACGAAGGTAGTAGTTGGCTTTAAACCGCTTTTAGTTGGAGAAAGCGCTTTTATCCCAATTATTTCAATTCTCCTCACTTCGGATAACGCTTCGAGATTACCGCTGAAGATCCATACGTTCTTCCCCTTCTTTAAAAAGGTATAATCCTTAAATATCTCACGCGGAATGCCGAATTTCTCCTCAAGATAATCTAAAAGGCTCTCCTTCTCGTTTCTACTACATATTTCATATCTTCCTGAGCTTTGCAATAAACATCCCTCCGGTATCGTTAACGTGCGGGTATAGCCTAACGGCTTTTGTTACGCCCATATCATATTCATATTCCTTACCCTTCTCGTCAACCCATTTCCTTATTCCTGGGACGGTTTTAAGGGGCACTTCGACTTTTTCAGGTTCAAAGCCTAGTTTTATCGCGAAATCTACAACTTCTTCACATTCTTCAGGGGAAAAGGTACAAACTGAGTAAACCAGCACTCCACCCTTCTCCAATAGATGATATGCATTCCTTATCATTGCTTTTTGAAGCTTTGACAAGCGTTTAATTTCATTAAGGGAAATCTTAGGAGGAGACCAGGGATTCTTCCTTATCGTCCCTTCAGAACTACATGGAGCATCTAACAAGATCTTATGGAACTTCCTGTTAGAGTAGAAGCGTCTAGCGTCGATCTGCGTTATAGCTACGTTCGTTATTCCTAAACGATCTATATTAGATTTAAGAGCACTTATCCTGCTTAGGTCTACGTCGTTAGCGATTATCGTTCCCTTATTTTCCATCATTTGAGCCATTTGCGTGGTCTTCGAGCCGGGCGCCGCTGCTAAATCTAGAATCACTTCTCCAGGTTCTGGATTTAAAACTAAGGGAGGTAAGGCCGAAACTAGCTCCTGTACGTAGTAGTAACCTAATACGTGTTCTAAGGTCTTACCAACTCGTTTAGCTGAATCTTGATCTTTAGCGACGTAAAACCACTCATGCCAACTGACCGGTTCAAGCTTAAGACCTCTTCCCTCTAAACGTTTAATTAGCCTTTCAGGATCGATTTTTAACGTATTAACCCTAATTGAATATAGGAGGGGTTTTGTTAAAAATTCAAAAAACCTATCGAAATCCGGGATTATCCTCCTATACCTCTCATAATGGAGTAATCTCGCCTTATATTGACTATTTTCCATTCTCCAGAAAAGGTTCCCAATAGAAATTTATATATTTAAGGAGAGGTCACGCGTTTTGACTTTCGACAAATTCATGAAAAATGTCTTAAATCTTTATCCGAGGTTAACATTAAAATAATTCTTTTTACTATCTAGTAGAGATGGAGTTTAGAAGACTTTTCCAACCTATAGAAATAGGGAAGAAAGTTGCAAAGAATAGGATAGTTTTACCCGGACTCATTATGGGCCTAGCAAGTGAAGAGGGAGAAGTTACCGATGAAGTTATGGATTTCTACGAAGCGAGAGCAAGAGGAGGAGCAGGGTTAATAATCGTAGGAGGTGCTTATCCTGAGAAAAGGGGCAAGGGATATTATGGCATGTTAGGGATAGATAGAGATGATCTAATAGATGGGTATAGAGAGCTCGTATCCCGTATTAAGAAGCATCATTCTCTAGCGGTATTACAAATACTACATACCGGCAGGTATGCGAGAAGCTACGTATCTGGACTTAAACCCGTAGCTCCATCTGCTGTACCCTGTAAATTAACGGGAGAGACGCCGGAAGAGCTCAGCTACAAAGAAGTTTTAAGGGTGAGGGATTCCTTTATTCTAGCTGCGGATAGAGCTTATCTAGCCGGATTTGATGGAGTTGAAATCCATGCAGGGATGGGTTATTTACTTAATCAGTTCCTATCTCCGTTTACTAATAAAAGGAAGGATGAGTACGGTGGAGATCTAGACGGTAGGTTTAAGATAGTTAAGGAGATAATAGAAGGGATAAAGAAGAGTACGCCGAAGGACTTCATAATAGGTTGTAGAATAAGCATAGAGGAGTTTATTGAGGGAGGAAACACCGTTGAGGAAGGAAAGAGGATAGTTAAGAAATTAGATGAGCTAGGAGTTCATTTCATAAGTATAGTAGTCGGATGGCACGAATCCAAAGTTCCCCTAATAGCCGCTGAGGTTCCTCCAGCCGGATATGCGAAATATGCAGAAGAAGCAAAGAGGATTACCGATA
>CAYQTV010000154.1:0-2816 GCA_964420525.1 uncultured Nitrososphaerales archaeon
GTTATAACGAGTTCCGTAGTTTGTTAACCGGATGGAATTAATACCCTCTCCTCCTTCCGAGGTACTTCGAACAGCATTCTAGATATCTAACTTCAAGCAGCCCTCTCACGCCTTAACGTCGATCGGGATTGTCGAGCATTTGAGGTTGCCTTCGAAAGTTTTATTAGACGTATATGCATATATGTGCTTAGGTGACTATATGCCTAAGCGAACTACTATCGTATTCGACGATGACGTGTATAAAAAGCTCGTCGATGAAAGCATAAGGAGGTACGGCACCGCTAAAGCGCTATCCAAGGTCGTAAACGAGATAGTTAGGGAGGGGCTCTCGGCTGAGCGGGAGCTTCTCCAGCTACTGTACTCAGAGAGGGCGTTTAAGGTCGCCGAAGAGGATTTCGAGAAGTTCCGTAGAGGTCTTTCTAAAACGTTTGAAGGAAGATGATCATCGATACTACGTATCTGCTCCCCATAGCTCGTATAGACGTTAAAAGGGATCTGCTAAAGGCTATAGTTGAAGGAAGGGTGAAGATTGGAATAGCGCTTGAGGACGTCAAGGTCAGCCTCATCTCCCTCTTTGAACTTCAAGCTAAGGCGTGTAAGCTTGGAGTTCCCGCGGAGTTCGTCGTTAGAGCGATTGACGTGATATCTAGGACCTTCAACGTAGTGCCATTTCACAGGAGAGACGTGATTAAGGCGTCCTTCGATATCTACGAGCGCGTTCGCGATTACGTAGATAGCGTGATAATCGCTACGGCTATAGCGCTTAGAGAAGATCTCGTTACGGAGGACAGCTTAATCCATAGTGTGAAGGAGTATGTATCGCGAAATTACGGTATTAGGATACTTAGTTATAAAGATATTGTTGCGGATTAGTCTCTGCTTCCAATTCTTTTAATTAGATTCACGCACGTAGTGAACGGCTCGCTCCTCAACTACACACAGCCGGCTTTCAATTCTTTTAATCAGATTCAAAGCGGTTAGGGCGGAGAGGATTATGGCATTTGACACCTTTTAATTCTTTTAATTAGATTCAGTAAAAGGTTTATAAAAAGGTAAAAAAAGGTAAGGTGTCTTTCAATTCTTTTAACAGATTCCGATACCTTTTCTAGCTTTTTAGCGCTTCCTCAACAAGGTTCGAGAAATACCCGTACTACCCACCTATCCCTATCGACATTGGCTCCCGAAGCTTCTAACAACTTAACCGCTTCATCATGCATTACAGTAAACCCGATATTTTCTAGGACTTCTTATGCAGCATAGTGGATCTTCTCCAACTCGTCTCTAGAGAATAATTCTGCAGATTTCTTCATGCTAGCGGCATAAACTGATGCTTTCACCGTTCATCGTCGGAATTCGTTTTAACCTCTATTGCAGAAGTAGGACAAACTTTCACGCATTCGTAACAGAAGATACATTGGTCCTCATGTATAGCTTCAACGTTATATACGTTGCATATTTTTCCCTTTTCGCGGTTTACCGGATAAGCGATAAATACCCCTGGAGGGCACACTTTTAAACACTTTCCGCATTCTATAGGTCCTAAACATTTAGAACGATCTATGACTACGGAGATCTTCGATGAATTCATCTTACCACAGCTCCCTTACTATTGGAATTGTTTCTCTATCTATTAGCTCAATCGCCTCCGTTTCGCACACAACCCTACATACGCCACAGCCGAAGCACCTCGTTACATCAATGACAGGGCGGTTAAGGTATGGCGACCACGTTATCGCTCCAAAGGGACAGCGCTCGATGCATCTCCTACATCCAGTACATTTATTTAAGTCGATTCTTGCTACGTAATGGCTTTTCGTGAACGTAAAATCTAAGCCGTATTGACGGCGATGTTTTATACCGATACACGTTGGATACTCACATTGACATAACGTACATATAAACGGGTAACCGAGCGCCCAAACTGAAAATACGTATCCTCTTCGATATCCTTTCTCTACGAACTCAATAGCTTCCTCTTTTGAAAGCAGTTCAAATCCCCTATGAAAATCCGGCCATTCCTTAACGTAGTCGAGATATACCCCAAGTCCTATACAGAGTTTCTCATCGAAAGAAGCTCGGTACATCCGTCTACAGATACATGCGAGTTTCGCTATAGGGCTTGCAATGTTCAGGATCTGCTTGACGTCTTCTAAGGGAACTACCTGAGCTCGGTAAGCTCTCCACATCTTTCTTAACTTTTCTCTAGATATAGCGGCCTTTTCCGGATCGAGGCTCCTCACACCTAGAAGTAAGTTTTTATATTCTACGCTAGTAGCTATCTCCTTTTCGTAATTTTTATGGTAATCGTCTAGTAGCTTTTTCCTCTCCGGATAATTCTCCACTAACTCTTTAGCGTAATTTTTGAGATTTAAATACCATTTTTTACCTTCGCCATGCTCAGCGCAGTACTTACACATAATTATAAGAAGATCATTAGGGTATATTAGGGTTTTGCTTATCGGTTTAAACTTTGTATGGATTTTTATGATTACACCACTCTGTTGTAAATGATTACGATATAAAATTCTACAGCGGTTCTAATGCTTCGTCCAATAGCTAAATAGGCCCCCCTTCTTACGCGGATAAGTGATGCCTTCTTTTCTCCTATCTAACGGATTTTTCATCTAATGTGGTTAATCCTTTTACTAAGCTGTAAGTCACTATGGATGCTAAGACGGTGTTGTACAACCTTTATTAATGGGTAGGCCCGACTTCTAAAGTCGTATAGGTCACATTGAGATAGATGTATACCTCGGAGACGTAAGGGGAGAAAAGCTCGTCAAAGCAAGGGCTCTAGTGGATATCGGAGCTACCTT
>CAYQTV010000155.1:0-2809 GCA_964420525.1 uncultured Nitrososphaerales archaeon
ACTATGTTCCTCGCTAAGTAAGATGTCAAGTAGTATATCCCTCCTAACGAAAACCATAGACCGAAAATAGTAAACTGGAAATTGGAAACTCGTAGCTAAGCCATATTGCGATGCTGATACAAATTAATCCGATGGAGATGAAAAGCGTGGCTAATCGCCCATTCTCTTCGCGATAAAATCGTTCTGCCAAACGCAACAGGCTCTTGATTTTCACTTAACGTTCTCTGCTCTCTTCTCATAACTTATCTTCTCTTCCCTTTTTTAAGTCATACGTCTAACTACATCTAGTTTAACGAGGATGCCGCACTTTAGAGAGCGACATTTCATTAAAAATCAATGGCTTACGACCATATTACATCAACTTCTTTAAGCTTCGCTATATCCTTATCTTTAGTTATTACAGCGTGAGCCTTAAGGACCTTAGCCGTTGAAATTATAATCTTATCATGGATTTCTTTAGCTTTAGTATGACTGAAGTAATCTAAGACCTTTTCATTAAATGGATAAAAGCGAAAGGTTTCGGCCCCTTGCATTTTACTTTTAAGCTCGTTCCATAATTTTAACCATTTCTTCTTTTCAAAGAGATAGTAAAGCTCGGCCGCGGCTATTGTAGGCAGGTATATTATGCTCTTCCCTCTCTCAGCTTCTTTAAAGGCCTCATTTGCTTTACGAGGTAATTTGTCTAGGAGGAAGTAGAGAAAGGCTACCGCATCCGATATGTATACCTTCAATTTAAACACCTTTCCTTAAGCTCTTCTTAGCTTTAAGTAGAATGGCTTCGCACTCTGCAACATCGACGTTAAGCCTTTTAAGAAGACCTCTTAGCTCTAAAGCCTTTTTCGCCTTTTTCATTAAAACGCCTTCTTCAAGAGGGACGATCAATATTTCATCCCCTTCCTTAATACCGTAGGCCTCCCTAATCGGCTTAGGGATAACCACCTGACCCTTTGAGCTTACCTTAACTTTAAATAAACCTTCAATGTAAGACATATTCCATCTTATATATCTTACTTTTTCTTACATAAAAGTCTTACTTACCGCTTTAGCTTAAATATCCCTTAAACATAGAGACGGATCGTTGAGTATGTTATGATGAAATGCCTTAATGCATTGCTTCCCCAGAAGAGTTATAAGGCTTTAACGAAACGAATTTAGGTGGATATGGACAAAAAGGTCACTGTTTACGACGCTCTTTACATAGCTCAAGCAATTAATCGAGGAGAGCTGCTTACCCGCGATAGAAGACAAGCGGACGTAGCGTTAGCACTAGGAGTAAAGGCTCACTTAGTATAAGTCTAACGCGCTCGAGAATGTTCGAGATAATAGATTCTAAGCCTGAAAAATACACGGTAATTTACGCACGTTTACCTTCCAGCTTCCATAACCTCCAGTTAACGCTAGCTATCTAGATATCGTAAATTAACATCTTCGTAGCTTAGTCCTAAATCGACCTTCTCTCGGACGTGGTATTAAGTACGGCGTTTTCTCCTTGTACTCTACGTATTCCTTTTCGAACCTTAACTCAAGCTCCTTTTCTTCAACGAGCTTTATGTATAACGAAAGTAGAGCTCCAATTGCGAATACGATGTTACGCCCGATAAAGCGCTTACCGTTAAGATCGCCTAGATAATAGAGAAAGTATACCAAACGTCATCGGGTTCCTACAATAAGCATATGGGCCTACGGTAACTAGCTTCTGCGTTGACACTATTGGAACTGGCGTTCCCTTACCGATGTTCCACTGAGCCCAAACGGCCCAGCTAGCGAAAAATAAGCCAATCGCTATTAAAGCCAGGCCGGATATGGAGTTGTAAGGTTCTAAGGAAAGGCTTATTCCAAAATACTCCATTAAGAGTTAAGGAAGCGTAAGCTATAGTTGAGGGTATTATTATAAAAATAACAATGCCCAATCATCATAGCGATGATTTTACGCCCTCTCTCCTGTCTGCGTTTAGCTTGAGCAACTAAGGCATCTACGAGCCTCAAAGTCCTAGATCTTAGTCGTCGTTGATACGCTATATACCTGTTGTTGCGTTAGCTCTCAAGCCTTAGATGATCAATTAAGGCTAGTAACTAAGATGACGTTTCCCAAAACACCTGCTTAAAGCTGTAACGTAATTAGGAAGGTTAAATGAACTAATAGAGCTTGAAAATTTAGAGATAAAGCCATCTCGACAACCCTTATAAGCTTAGATCTCAATATATTAAGGAAGATTGCGCGCTTCCCTGATAGCTATCCTTACGTGGGTTTTCCTGTTCGTAGGCGTGGCTGTAGGCTTTTTAACCGAGCTGAATATGAGTAGTATCGTACTGCAGGTCCTTGGCTGGACTTTATTCATCCTCGGATCCTATATCCACTATTTAAGCCATAAAGCCCATCCTAAGGCGCACAAAGGTATTAATGAGATAAATTACATCGCTCAACGAGGAATTTACTCTTGGGTAAGACATCCAGGATATCTAGGCTTAACGTTGATGTTCTTCGGCGTTGCTATAGCGTTTGGAAGCGTTCCAGCTTTAATTATCGCTGCTATCCTAACCGCCTATCACTATCAGCTCGCTTACGAGGAGGAAAGGTTGATGTTGGAGAAGTTCGGAGACGCTTATCGAAGGTATATGAATGAAGTTCCCGATCGGTTCCTGCCTATAAGGAAGCTTTTGAGGAAATTACGATCAAGCTGAGAAAATTTACTAGGAAAATTTATATATTACTATACTTGTTACTATGTATGCATGGTTAGAGTTAAGGTTACGAGGAACTACCAGATTACGATTCCCGTTGAGATTAGAAATAAGATAGGGCTTAAAG
>CAYQTV010000156.1:0-339 GCA_964420525.1 uncultured Nitrososphaerales archaeon
CCTTTACACCTTCGATATTTAAAGTAAGCTGGAAGTAAATGAGTAGTTTAAAGGCTAAAAGCTTAATGCGTTAAGTTTAAAGCATCCTTAAAGGACAAGAAAGACGGTGTTAAAACGATGGATAAGAGGAAGAGAAGATCGCCCTTCGATATATTCGACGACTTCTTCGAAGACTTCGATGAGATGTTCGAGAAATTCGAATCCGGAACATCTAGCGAAGGGTATTCGATATCTGTTACTTACGATGAATACGGAAGGCCGGTAGTTCACGTGAAGACCTACGGAAATGTAGATAAAGAGGCCCTTCGGAGGGAGATAGAGCAAAGGTATCCGGGAGCC
>CAYQTV010000156.1:349-2766 GCA_964420525.1 uncultured Nitrososphaerales archaeon
AGGACAAGAAGAAAGGAAGAAGTTGATACGATTTGTAGATGAGGAAGAGGAAAGGCCTAAAGTTACTGAAATTAAAGGAGAGAAGAAAGAGGGAAAGAAGTGGAAGAGGATAAAAATAGAGTAACAAAATTAATCTTGCATTCCTTAAATTTTTCAATCGTATAGTTTTCGATATAATTTCAGTAGGAATTTAAAGGAGTAAGCCGTCAGCCCTTACACGCTTCATCACATTTCAGGCCTCGCACGCATCCTCATTCGGCTAACAGTTATTATGGATTAAACTATAAAACCTTTATTTCCTCCTAAATATCAGACTACCTTGTATTAACAGGAAGATCCCCACTACTATAAACCCCAGTCCAACGAAGTAGTGCATTAAGCGCTTAACTAACTCTCCGAAGAAGAGGAAGGAAAAACCTCCTAAAATGAATATAACGCCTATTAAGGCTAAGGCTGCACCTGCTAAGCTAGTAGGCATTTTAACTTCCACCTTCTCCGTTCTAACCTCAAATACGCTATCGAATAGAAAGCCTAAACCCATTCCTATAAACATGCAGGCTACGAACGCCGTACCTCCTAACCTATCGATCAATAGAAATCCAACACCCATGCCGATAAATAAGAAGAAGGGGAAAAACCTCCTCTTCCTCGCCTCAGACATAGCTTAAGAATGCCTCTTACTATTAATAAAGCTTTAAGTTTTTATCGCTCTATTCCGTAATTTAAGCCGTGCCTATAGATTACTCACTAAAAGAGAAAACCGAGGAGCTACTAAGGCTATTCGAGGATAGGTTTAGGGTTATAAAGAGAAACCCGAACTTTTCGAGGATTATATACCAATTGGATAAGGAAGGCTCAATTAAGCTCGCTAAAGAGCTATTCGGCGTAGGAGAACATAAAGCTATAGGAATCGATGGAAGCATGATACAAGAAGAAGCTTTGGAGATGCTCCTCTTCCACGTCTCCGCTATAGGCTATTCAGCTCCCTTCGTTGTAAATGAGAACGATATGTTCTTCGATTTTGAGAGGATGAAAAAGGAGGAGGAGTTAAGCGTAAGCTCCTCCATACCGCTTTGGCTGGAAGATCTACCGAACGTAGCTATTACTAAAAGCGGATTAGTGGATATAGCTGAAGCGGGAAGCGAAATAACCTTCTCGATAATGTTGATGTCCGAGCTTTGGATAGCTTTGAGGGCTATTGAAGAAGGGGCTAGGATAATCTTCATGGATCGACCTATCTCCGGAGCTTATCAAACGCTATCTAGAGAAGTTAGGAGGTTTTTAATGCATATGGAAAATACGGCCTTAGAAGAGCTCTTTGGAAAGGAGGTAAAGGGATACGTGTTTTTACTTCTCCTACTCGGACCTAAAGGATCCCATGTTCCCAAGAGAAGGCCTTACTTACTACATCAAGCCGTAGATAAAATAAAGGACGAACCTAAGGGCGTTTCAGAGCTCGCAAGTCTCTTAGATCTAGATGATACGGGATTAAAGAGGTTAATGAAGAGAATCACTGAGTTTGAAAATAGATACGGAGTATTCGATTTAGGCTACAACTACGTAGGCTTAAAGATTAAGGATTATAGGGAAAAAGCTAGCAGATATGCGAAAGAGTTAGTAAATAAGCTATTTTGGGGAAAAGGCCATCCTTTCAGAGTTGGAGATAAATGGTTAACTACTCCCGAAATAAACACGATCAACTTCATTTTACTACAAGAGATCTTAGAGCTCGTTAAGGAGAGAAAAGCGCTGTTAATAGGAATAGCGAAAGATACGAACACATCCGAATACACCAGAAGCGTTCTTCCGCTTCTAATCGATTTAAACGTAGTAGATGGATCTCTAAAGCCTAGGGTAAAGCACGATAGGGTTTACCTAACTATGGTTAGTAGCGGAAATATGGACGTAGCCGTGCCTCCTTGGAGATGTTTAGGTTATGATGCTTGCTTCGCAACCCTAGTTAAGGACGAAGTATCCGAAAGCTACAAAGCCGCTAGGAAGGTAGTATCTAGGGAAAGGCTATTCGTTAGAGGCTACTTCCAATCTAGAGCTTCCGAAGTTTATAGAAGCCCCATTTTCTTCTACGATAGACCGTATATAGATGAATTCGACTCGGAACATCTAACCGAGGTAGAGTTTGAAGAGAGAGGAGGGAAATCTAAAGCTAAAGTGTACCTAGAAACAAAACCAAATCCTCTAGATAACTTAATACTTCACATACTTTCAATATCCGACAATCCCGAAGTGTTTGAGGCGTATGGCCATAATATGCTATTGTACATGGCGGATAAAGCCGTTAAAGCCGAGAGCGAGCTAGCTAAAGGGCTTCTGAAGGGGCTCGTCTCCTTAAAGCTAACCCCCTTAGCTAGGAGGGAAAGGCTATTCAGCATAATTAGAAGGTTTAGAGAAACGAGGAG
>CAYQTV010000157.1:0-2692 GCA_964420525.1 uncultured Nitrososphaerales archaeon
TTGTTCGATCCATTGTTATTGGTAAAGGAAGCGGTAAAGAAGAAGATGTTATCTGAGGAAATTTTTTCGTTATCGATGAAGAGAATGAAGTATATCGAAGAAGCTATTAAGAAGGTTGAGAAGGCTACTGGGGTTAAATATCCTCTCTGGTATCTAGCTCCCTACGCTTTAATTATGCAAAGCCCTTTAGGGGAAACCGCCATATTATATGCGAGAAATAAGCCTATTATCTCAAAGGATAGGATGACGCTCGCTATTGAATTTACCCTTCCTCTACATCTCTACGCATCTAAGGATACGCTTTTAGCCGTTGTAGCGCATGAATTTACTCACTATGTAGAGTTAGCTAGGAGGATAAACGAGTTTGAGATCTTAAGCTCTGAGATATCGACTACGGTCTTTGAAGCTAGCTATAGAGACGTAGAGGAAGCCGTTGAGCCAGAGCTTATATTTGGAAGGTATAGGTCGATAGTCAGGCTGCTCAAGGAGAGGTTTTTAGACGGCCTATCAGACGACGCCTTGAACAATAAGACCATGAAGAGATGGATAGAGAAAGGGCTTCCAACCGTAAACATTAGCCCTGAAGAGAACGTAATAAGGATACCGATGAAGGCTATCTTGAACTTAAAGTTAGATGAGGACTTGATTAGGCTTTTGAGGAGGATAAGGGAATGAAAGGGCTTAGCGAGGAAGAGGTAGAGGTCATAAAGGAGTTTTGTTACGAGAGGGGGAAGGTATATGCGATAGCCGCATACGGTAGCAAAGTAGCTGGATACGCTAAGCCGGGAAGCGACTACGATATTTTAGTAGCGATTGAAAAGCCTAAGGAAAAGGTCAGATACGTGTACGAGAATTGTAAAGGGCTAAACCTTTCAATGCTTTTAGTAGATGAAAAGGCGCTTATTAAAGACGCTGAGAAAGCCGAGTTAGGGGAGTTCGTAGTAGGTAGGCTCTTAAATCCGTACCTTCCTTTAGTTAACGAGGAATATTGGAGAAGGGTAGAGGTTGCTTTTAAGAAAAGGGTAATTAAAGAGGAGCTTGGAGAGCTTGCAGACGAGTTTAAAGAGATGGCCCTATATTTGAAGATACCCTTAAAGTACTTTCTATTCTCGAAGCTTAAGAAGAGAGCTACGATATATCCTCCGGCCCTATACAGCTACGCTATGACTTACTCGGGACCTAGAGGAAAGGATAACTTAAGGAGTACGTTAGAGGGGTTTAAGGAGGCTACGAAGGATTTAATTTCGGAAGGGTTAATTGAAGAAGAAGGCGATGCTTACAGGTTAACCGAGAAAGGGCTTTCGATCTTAAAAAGCCCTTTCTTCAAGAGGAAGGTTATCCAAATAGAGAGGGGAATTAAACAGTATCTGGTTCATGGAATTGCGGGTAAGGTCGGGTTCGACGTCGTTTTAAAGGAGACGTATTCTAAAATTTCTAGAGCTTCCAGGTTTTACGAGCTACCTCAAGATCTAAGAGAGCCTAAGCAATCATTATCCTTAATTGAAGGAGATTTGGTCTTTAAAGAAGGATGGCTAGAAAAGCTTGGAGAAAATCTAGGCTTATCCAAGTACTTCAAGGTAGAGGTAAGGCCTATAGGTAGCTTCTTCTCAACTACCTATTTGTACAAGCTTAAAGATCGTGAGAAGGAGGAAAAAGTTGTTGTGAAGAAGTTCTTGGATTTTTGGAGTATAAAATGGATAATCGTAGGAATGATAGCTAAGCCGATTAGACCTTTCGGCGTTAAGCCTATGACTAGGCTTGAGAAGGAATATGCGGCTTGTATCGAGCTTAGGAAGGCGGGCATTTTAACGCCTAAGATCCTTTTAGTATCCTTAAGGGATAGGGTTTTGGTAAAGGAGTACGTTGAAGGGAAAAGCTTATCAGATTTCTTGAAGTTATTTTTTTCAAAGGGAGAAGGTGTTGACGAAATTTCGGCTTTTGTTCAAACTCTATCTCACGCTCATAAAATAGGATTTGGAATAGGAGATACCAAGCCAGAAAACGTTATCATTACGAAAGGCAAACCGTTATTAGTGGATTTAGAACAAGCTGAAAGAGGAGGAGATCCATCGTGGGATGTAGCAGAGTTTCTGTATTATTCATGCTGGTACGCTCCATCTAAAGATAAGGCGGAGAAGCTGGCTAAGCTATTCGTTAAGAAGTACTTTTACGATGAAGAGGTTTTAAGGAATGCGGCTAAGGAGAAGTACGTTCTGCCCTTTAGAACCATAGCTCCAGACAATATGATAGAGGCTATAAGAGAAGTACTTAGGTCTGTTTAATGAACTCCGTATATCCGCATTTCCCACAATGAAGCCTATCCTTGTGTTTAGCTAGAAATACTCCTCTCCCACATCTAGGACATTCCCTCCTCAATCTAACTAGCTTATCTCCTTCTATCTTGTAAAACTTCCAGATTTGAGGGCTTTTCCCCTTACCCATGAGCCTTACCTCCTCTTCGCCGCTACTTTAGCCTTCCTCCTCTCCTCTAAAATCTTCGCTCTTTCCTCCTTACCCAATAACCTCAAGAATATGTATTCAGGTATTTGGAGCTTAGCCTTGTTCAGGTCGTCGTATATGTAGAAGATCCCCTTTACGTTTCTAGTTCCAAATTCGGTCTTCAGCTTTATGGGGATGACCTTTTCCTCCGGGACCGATAGGTCTTGAGCCACCATCTTAATAGCTTCCTTCC